>NZ_CAJNOB010000012.1 GCF_905250085.1 Candidatus Methylacidithermus pantelleriae | reverse complement strand
CCCACAAGGGATATTAGATGGTTTTGGAGACCTTGGATATCGCTTCTTTTGGATCGCCGCATCCGTGCTTTGTGTACGCCTGGATGCGGCGGCCTTGCTGGTTTTAGTCCTTTTGGGTACGCTTTCCGAAGAAAATTCTTGAGAAGGAGTCTCAACTAACCCAAGTTCTTTTCCCAGTGGGTGAGGATGACAATCCTGAAAGAGGAGGTCACGGTTGGGCTTTTCTAGTCTCCTTCTCCTTGGGTTTGTAGCTGGGGCAACCATTGTTGTGGGCATGCCGGTAGGACGAGTTCCGGTTTTGAACCGTTCTCTTAAGGCAGCCTTGAGCATGGCGGCTGTGGGCATCTTGGCCTTTCTTTTGGTGGAAGTTCTCTCGGAGTCGGCTGAAGAAGCCTGGCGAGTTGCACAAGCCAGGAAAGGGTCGTGGGAGGGAGCGGCGGCTTTTTTCTTTTTTTGTGGGGGTTTTGGGCTGGGGTTCCTCGGGTTAGTGTGCCTGGAGAAGTGGCTTTTTTTCGCAAGTTCCTATCCGGGGCTTGTCTATCTAGTGGCCATTGGGATCGGTCTTCATAACCTAACGGAGGGCTTGGCGATTGGGCAGGCGTACGCCCAGGGGATGGCCGATCTATCGCTCAGTTTGGCCGTTGGGTTTGCTCTTCACAATGGAACGGAAGGTTTTGGGATCGTTGGACCGGCGATTGCTCGGGGGCAGCTTTTATCCTGGCGAACGCTAGCCATTTTAGCGGCGATTGCAGGGGGGCCAACCTTTTTGGGGACGCTTGTAGGTTCGGTGTGGCAATCGCAGCTTTTTTCGATCCTGACCCTGGCAATGGCTGGTGGCACCATCTTTTACGTCGAAAAGGAGCTCCTGGCGGGTGTGCGGCGTGAACCCCAGCAGCTTCTGGTGATGGGGGCGCTGGTGGCAGGTTTTGTGATGGCATGGAGCACCCATTGGATTTGCCGTACCGCGATGGGGGATCGCTATGAAGCGACAGAGGGGCAACGCGTGGTTGTTCATTCCGGCCCTTCCCTTTCTCCTTCGGAAGAAAAGCGGCAATGTCAACGTGTCTGGGAGGTGACGGAGGGAAGGGGCATGGTTCCGCAAGTACTTCCGGATGGGACCCGGCGGTACGAGCTAGTGGCCGGTGTTTTTCCCTGGAAGGTTGCACCTGGGCTGGTGGTGGAAGCGTGGGGGTATAATCGACAGGTTCCTGGACCTCTTTTGCGGCTGCGCGTGGGGGAAAAGGTAGAAATCCAGTTAAAAAATGAGCTGCCGGAACCGACGACCCTCCACTTGCACGGCCTTCCTCTTCCCGAAAGCGAGGATGGGGTTCCTGGAATCAGCCAGGAACCGGTCCGGCCCGGGGAGGTGTACACCTATCGGTTTACCGTAACCCCTTCCATGGTCGGAACGCATCTCTATCACACCCATTTCCATGATGAGTTCCAAATGGATCAGGGGTTACACGGGGTTCTGGTGGTAGATCCGTCAACAGTCGATCCAGCGGGTTGGGAAGAGGAGTTTTTGTATGAAATTGGCTCTTTCAAGGTGGGAGGTAGTGAGGAAGAGAACCTCTTTACCTTAAACGGGAAGGCTTTTCCGGATGCTCCAGCCGTTTGTGTTCCCCTGGGGGCTAAGGTTCGGATGCGCCTCGTTAACGCCAGCGCCCGGGAAAATCACGTGATGCATCTTCACGGCTACACGTTTCGTGTTGTTGCTTTGGATGGTTCTCCTCTGCCCCAACCATTTCTGGCCAACACGGTTTTGTTAGGACCCGGGCAAACAGCTGACTTAGCCTTTGTCGCGAATAATCCAGGCCGCTGGATGTTCCACTGCCATATTTTGGATCATATGACCAACCCGAAGGTTTTTCCGAATCCTCAGTCGCACCGCGGGATGCAGGATCCGTTCATGGGGGGTCTTGTGAGCTTCGTCCAGGTGGTCTTGGAAAAGAAAGACGTGTTTCGGGAATATCGTGCCAGTGGAAGCTTGATGGGAGAGAGAGGGAAACGAGGGCCTGGTGGAAGGTAAACAGCTGGTTCACAGGAAAACCTGGGGTTATTTTGAGTGAGCGCATCTGGTTAAGAGAAGCTTTTCGTTGCAAGCTCTCTTTCAAGCTCGATCTTCCAGCAAGGCTCCTTGACCACCTCCAGCGTCACCTTCTAGGCTTGGTTTTGCGCCGAGAGGCTAGTGGCGATACACTTTTGGGCGTGGATCCAAAAGGGTACAAGCGCGCTGCGCTAGATTCGCGTCCCGGGTCGTTGGTCTGGAGGAAAGGGGCTGGAAGAGCCTAAAAGAGGAGCATCATGGATTTAGTGATCCCCTCTCAATATGACGCTGCGGGTTGCGAAGCAAAGTGGAGGCAGCGGTGGGAGGAGTGGGGAGTCTACCGGTTCGATCCCACTCGTCCTCGAAGCGAAAATTTTGTGATTGATACCCCGCCTCCCACCGTTAGCGGTTCGCTGCATGTGGGACACGTTTTTAGCTACACGCACCAGGATCTGGTGGCCAGGTATCAGCGAATGCGGGGCCGCAATGTCTTTTATCCCATGGGATGGGATGATAACGGGCTTCCGACGGAACGACGCGTGCAAAATCATTTCCGCATTCGTTGTGATCCTTCCGTTCCCTATGAGCCGAATCTGGTGTTGGAACCTCAAGAATCAGGCCCGTGGAGAAAGGTAAGCCGCAAGAACTTTATCGAGGCTTGCCATATTTTGACGCGGATGGATGAGCAGGGCTACAAGGAGCTCTGGCAAAGGTTGGGCCTAAGCGTGGATTGGAGCTTGGAATACTCGACAATTGGAGAAAAAGCTCGCCGGATTAGCCAGCTTAGCGTGCTTCGACTTCTGGAAAAAGGTGAAGTGTACCAGGCCACTTTTCCGGTTTTTTGGGATGTCACGTTTGGCACGGCGGTGGCACAGGCAGAGATCGAGGAAAGGGAGTGCCCTGGTTTCATGTATCACCTGCGATTCGGTCTGACGGATGACCGATTCTTTGTCGTAGCAACGACTCGGCCGGAACTTCTAGCGGCTTGTGTGGCTGTAATGGTTCATCCCGACGATCCGCGTCATGGTCACCTTGTCGGTCAGGTTGCTCTCACCCCCCTTTTTGCCGCACCCGTACCCGTTCTTGCGGACCGGCGAGTTCAGCCTGAAAAAGGGACCGGAATTGTTATGGTGTGCACCTTTGGTGATGCGACCGATGTTGAGTGGTGGCGGGAGTATCGCTTGCCTTTGCGGCAGCTTCTTTCGCCCGAAGGGACGGTGCAGTTGGTTCATTTTGGAGGTGCTTCCGGGTGGCCCTCTCGGGATCCGGACAAGGCTAACCGGATCATGCAGAAGCTGGCCGGGCTCGATGTTGAGCGGGCGCGACATCAAATCGTTCAGCTTTTGGCCGAGGAAGGAAGCCTCGTCGGGGAACCTGTGCCTCTGGTGCACGCGGTCAAATTCTATGAAAAAGGGGATCGACCCCTGGAGATCTTGCCGGCCAAACAATGGTTCATTCGTCTTTTGGACAAAAAGGAGGAGCTTTTGCGCGTGGCGGAAACCATCCAATGGCATCCCCCGCACATGCTCGAACGCTACCGCGCTTGGGTGGAAGGGTTAAGCCAGGACTGGTGCATTAGCCGCCAGCGCTACTTTGGAGTGCCCTTTCCCGTCTGGTACCGTTGTGATGAGAAAGGCAACCCGATCTATGACCAGCTTTTGCTACCCCGGAAGGAAGAGCTTCCGGTCGATCCTGCTTCGGACGTCCCGCCCGGTTTTCGTCCGGAGCAGCGGGGAACGCCAAATGGGTTTGCTCCCGAAACGGATGTTTTGGATACCTGGGCAACCAGTGGCCTCACTCCGTTACTCTGTTCTGGATGGGATCTAGAGGGGTCTCTTCATGGACAGATTTTCCCGATGGACCTCCGCCCTCAGGCTCATGAAATTATCCGGACCTGGGCCTTCTACACGATTGCTTTAGTCTGGATGCACCAGCGAACGCGTCCCTGGCATCACGTGCTTATTAGTGGTTGGGTCCTGGATCCTACCCGGGCTAAAATGAGTAAGAGTAAGGGGCAGGTGATTGTCCCCTCTTTTTTATTAGAACAATATTCCGCGGACGCCGTGCGATACTGGGCAGGCCGAGCCAAAGCCGGTGTCGACACCACCTACGACGAGTCGATGTTCCGGGTTGGTCGGCGGCTCATGACGAAGCTATGGAATGCGGGGCGTTTTGTATTTTCGATTTTGTCGGAGGTTCCCAGGGACAAGCTCCACACGGCGGAAGTGTGCCGAGAGCTGGATCGAGGTTTTCTGGACAAACTTCGAGCGGTACTGAAAGAAGCAGAGCAAGCGTTTGAACAGTATGACTGGTCGCGGGCACTCTCGGCAGTCGAAAATTTCTTCTGGTGGGATTTCTGCGATAACTATCTAGAGATCATTAAGGAACGGGTCTATAGTCGAGAGTGGACGGCTGGGCGAGGAAGCGCGCTCCGGGTTTTGGATACGTGCTTCTCCATCTTGCTACGCCTCTTTGCTCCTTTCTTGCCCCATTTGTGTGAGGAACTTTGGAGCTATCGTTACGCGGAAAGCCACGGAAGGCGTCGCTCCATTCATACCAGCCCGTGGCCAACGGTAGAAGAACTAGAAGGTTTTCCCTATCCATGCGAGGCCGGTTCCTATGAGTTTGCTCTCCAAGGGCTAAGCGAGGTTCGAAAGTCGAAAGCATTGGCCAAGCGCTCGGTGAAGTGGCCCGTGAGGGACCTCGTGGTTCGCCTACCCAAACCTCTTCCGGACCCGGTGCAGGAGGCAGTAAAGGATATCCAATTTGCAGCCGTAGCAGAGCGTATCTCTGTGGAGATTGTGCCCGACTTAGTCGAGCCGCAGTGGGTCGTTCATCTCGCGGAGCCGGCCGACCGGGGTTGAAACCGGCTTTGCAACCCAAGGGCGGCCAGGGAGTGGGAGCGGGGGCGGCACGAAGACCCGATGGGAAGAAAATAGGGGCCCAGAGGGTTTTCTTGACACCTGCGAATATCCCCGGAAGCGTTTTTGGGTTCGGCGTTTTTGTCGTATAAAACCGTTTGTTAAAGAAAAAAACACCTTTTCCATCGATTGGGGTGGTGCAACCCCCAGGCGTTCGCCGTGGAGTAGTTGAGTTGTAGAGAGGCCAATCGCTATGCCCAAAAGAAAAGATCTTCAAAGTGTGCTTGTCATCGGGAGCGGGCCGATTGTGATCGGGCAAGCATGCGAATTTGACTATTCCGGAGTACAGGCATGTAAGGCCCTTAAGGAGGAGGGATTGCGGGTGATTCTCGTCAATAGCAACCCTGCTACCATCATGACGGACCCGGAGTTTTCCGATCAAACCTACTTGGAACCTATCGCTCCCGAAGTGGTCGAACTCATTATTGCCAAGGAGCGACCCGATGCGCTTCTTCCCACCCTGGGCGGGCAAACGGCGCTCAACACTGCGGTTGCGCTCCATGAAGCGGGGGTCTTGGAACGTTACGGTGTACGTTTAATTGGGGCGAGTATCGAAGCGATTCGAAAAGCGGAGGATCGCCAGTTGTTTAAGGAGGCAATGGTCAAGATCGGGCTGGATGTGCCTGTTTCGGGAACAGCACGGTCGATGGAGGAGGCCCGAGAGGTCGCGATGCGCATCGGGCGTTTTCCACTCGTTTTACGTCCTGCTTTTACGCTCGGGGGGACGGGTGGGGGGATTGCCTATAATCGAGAGGAATTCGACCAGATGGTGCAACAGGCGTTGGAGGCTTCTCCGGTTCGAGAGGTTTTGATCGAGGAATCGCTTCTGGGGTGGAAAGAGTTTGAGATGGAGGTGATGAGAGATCGCAGGGATCATTGCGTCCTTGTTTGCTCGATCGAGAACGTGGATCCCATGGGGATTCATACCGGGGACAGTATTACGGTCGCACCCGCGCAGACATTGAGTGATAAAGAGTACCAGAACATGCGGGAAGCTGCCTTTGCCGTGATCCGCGAAGTGGGGGTGGAGACCGGTGGGTCCAATATTCAGTTTGCCGTTCATCCTCAAACCGGGCGCATGGTCGTGATCGAAATGAATCCTAGAGTTTCCCGTTCCTCTGCGCTTGCTTCCAAGGCAACAGGTTTTCCCATTGCAAAAATCGCGGCCAAGCTGGCGGTCGGTTACACGCTTGACGAGCTTCCGAACGATATTACGCGCTACACCCCGGCAAGTTTTGAGCCCACGATTGATTACGTCGTGGTCAAGTTGCCGCGTTTTACATTTGAAAAGTTTCCCGAGGCCGAAAGAGTGCTAACCACCTCGATGAAGAGCGTGGGGGAGGTAATGGGCATTGGTAGGAATTTTAAGGAGGCGCTTCAGAAAGCGATTCGTGCCTTGGAGACGGGCATGGACGGCCTTGGATGGCTCGACCGGCAGTTCTCCCGGGAGGAAATCCGGTGGCAACTGCTAACCCCTGGACCGGACCGGATCCATTACATTGCTGCAGCTTTTCGCGGGTCTATGACGGTCACGGAAATCGCCGATCTTTCTAAATGGGATCCGTGGTTTTTGGAACAGATTCGGGAGATTGTGGAGGCAGAGAGCCAACTCCAATCCCATCCAGGGGACTTCGATTGGCTCGATCGGGCTAAAAAAATGGGCTTTTCGGATCGGCGGATCGCGCGGCTATGGAATACATCCGAACAAGAGGTTCGCCAGCTGCGTAGCAGCTTTGGGATCCGGCCCGCATACCGTCTTGTGGACACGTGCGCTGCGGAGTTTGATGCGGTCACCCCGTACTACTACTCAAGCTATGATCGGACCGAAGATGAGGTTCGTCCTGGGTCGAGCCGGAAGGTCATGATACTAGGTTCCGGACCCAACCGGATTGGACAGGGAATCGAGTTTGATTATTGCTGTGTTCATGCGGCGTTTGCCCTCCGGGAAATGGGCTGGCTAACCATCATGGTCAACTCCAACCCTGAGACCGTTTCGACGGATTATGACACATCGGATCGACTATACTTTGAGCCGATTACACTTGAGGATGTGCTTGAAATCTACCAGCGTGAGGCGCCTCACGGAGTGATCGTTCAATTTGGCGGCCAGACGCCCTTAAATTTCGCACAGGCCCTTGCGGCTTACGGGGTTCCGGTTTTAGGAACGTCCGTGGAATCGATCCGGAGGGCGGAAGACCGCAAACTGTGTTCCGAGCTCATTGCCGATCTCGGTCTCAAGCAACCGCCCAGCATCACAGCGACCAATGAAGAGGAAGCGGTCATCGGGGCGCGCAAGATCGGCTATCCTGTCCTGGTCCGCCCTTCCTTTGTTTTGGGGGGCCGGGCGATCAAGATCGTGTATGGGGAAGAGGAACTCCGTTCCTATGTGCGTCATGCGGTGGAGGTTTCGCCGCAGTATCCGGTCCTGGTTGACCGCTTTTTGGAAGATGCCGTCGAGGTAGACGTGGATTGCGTAAGTGATGGGCAAAATGTGGTTGTGGGAGCGATCATGGAACATATTGAGTATGCGGGCGTTCACTCTGGAGACAGTGCGTGCATTATTCCAGCTCCTACCCTTTCGGAGTCCATTCAGCGAGAGATTCGAGAAGCGACGCGACTTATTGCCCGAGCGCTAGAGGTTCGGGGACTGATCAACATTCAGTTTGCCGTCAAGGGAAATGACCTCTACGTGCTGGAGGTAAATCCCCGCGCCTCTCGAACCGTGCCCTTTGTAAGCAAAGCGATCGGTGTTCCGTTAGCCAAGATTGCTACCCAGGTGATTATGGGGAAAAGCCTTGCGGAGGTGGGCTTTACGAAAGAAATCTCGCCTCCCTATTATGCCGTGAAGGAGGCCGTCTTTCCCTTCTTTCGTTTTCCGGGGGTGGATATTCTCTTGGGACCCGAGATGAAGTCGACGGGTGAGGTGATGGGTATGGATAGGGATCTGGGAATGGCCTACGCCAAGACGCAACTGGCAGCATCCCCTCCGCTTCCGAAAGAAGGGAAGGTCTTTCTTAGTGTGCGGGATTCCGACAAACCCATTGCCGTGGAAGTCGGTCGGAGGCTTGTGGAGCTCGGTTTCCAATTGTACGCCACGGAGGGGACCAGTCATGCACTACGGTCAAACGGGGTTCCTTGCACCACGTTGTTTAAGCTTTCAGAGGGGAGACCCAACGTTTTGGACATGATGAAAAATGGGGAAATTTCGCTAGTCATCAACACGCCAGCGGGCAGCGTCGCGCGGCGGGACGAAGTCCGTATTCGAACGACGGCGGTTCTGCGGCGAATCCCCGTGATTACAACGATGGCAGCTGCCAAGGCCAGTGTCCTTGCCATGGAACGGCAAAAGAAGCGTCCGTTGGAGGTTTGCTCGCTCCAAGAGTATCATGCTTTGCTAAGGGATCGGTCGTGCATGGGTGACCAACACAAGCGGTTAACGTAGCCAGTGGCAGCGGCCGTCCTTGCTCCGATGCCGCCGGCCCATGAGAGGCCTATGAGGAGGAACCAGGTCCGGCTATGGGTGGCTACTCTTTGGGTTTTTTACTTTGGATCAAGCTATTACATAGCCTGGCGGCTTTGGTGCCATCTCCATTCCTTTGGGGTTATTGCCGTTTTTCTTGCGTGCCTGGTTGCCTGCCTGCCGTGGGTGTATCCCTTGGGGCTTTGGTTGCGGCGGCGTGGGGCTTGGAGGTTGGGCAGTAAAGTTTCCAAGCTAGGATCGTTTTGGCTGCCAGGGGTTCTTTACGGATCTCTTCTTTTGAGCGCCTGGGAAGGGATCGGCTGGTTGGCCAGGACGGCAAGGGGTGCTCCATGGCTTGTCAAGGCCTTGCAGGGGTTGCCTGGGGTTTTTTCCTTTGCCAGCGCTCTGGTAGGGCTTCTGTTTTTTGGTTATCGGATCGGGGAAAAGCCCCAGGTTCGAAGGCTTCGGCTCGAGCTATCCAGGGGGAACGGGCCAGCCGTCGGGGTCCGGCTGGTCGTGGCGTCAGATCTTCACGCGGGCGGCCTTGTGAGCCCCAAACAGCTCCAACGAATTGTGGAGGCAATCCAGGAGCTGGCCCCAGACATTGTCCTTTTGCCGGGAGACCTCCTGGATGCTCCTCCCCGAAGACTCGAGGAGGAGGGTTTTGGAGAAGTGTTCCGAAAGCTTCAAGCCCGTTGGGGGGTGTTTGCGTGTCCCGGTAACCACGAGTTTTTTGTTGGGATTGACGGCGCAGTCCAATTCCTTGCCCGATGCGGCATTCGTGTGTTGCGGGAGGAAGCGACTCTTTTGGACGCTGGGCTTGTCCTTGTTGGGAGAGAGGACTTTGCCGGGGAGCGATTTCCCGGTGGCAAATCCCGACAGCCTCTTGGAGAAATTCTGGCAGGGCTCGATCCGGCGTTTCCTGTCATTGTTATGGACCACAGGCCGCTGGCGCTAGAGGAGGCCGTCCAGTGCGGGGTAGATCTTGTAGTTTGCGGTCACACGCACAACGGCCAGTTCTGGCCCTTCAATTGGATCGTTCGGCGGATGTTTCCGGTCGCCTATGGGTATCGAAAGGTAGGAGATACGCATCTGTATGTGACCAGTGGTGCGGGGAGCTGGGGGCCGCCCGTGCGGCTAGGGAGTCCTCCGGAGATCGTGATCATGGAATTGGTTCCGGAGAGCATCCGGGAAACCCAACCCGCAAGCAAAGGCTACGAGGAAGATCCAGGTTTGCTTCCCTTGTAAGATCCCGTTTGGAGGTCCCGCGGGCCCTTGTTTTTGGGTTTTGGTGCACGCTCTTGCTAAGAAAAAGGCGGAGGCTTTATCGGAGAGCCCAGAGAAACCAGGGGTTAGACCGGTCGCTGTGGGAACAACGGGACGCCTTTGGGTCAGCTTCCGGCATTTTTTGTCTGTTCTCTCCCCGGTTGGGCAGGGATCGTCGATTGGAGCGTCCTTGGGTAGATGGTCCGCCCTATATAAGAAGGTTAAGGGAACGCATGTTCTAGTAAAAAAACCATGACTTCCCCTTGTTCGGAGCGTCTGTTTTCTTGAGCGATAGAGTTCTCCATTGGTCGGAGCCGCTTTATGAAACTGATAGGTGCATGTACCCTTGAAGGAAAAGGAGTTGTGTACGAATGAAAAAGCGATCCTCTCAGTCCCGTTGCCAGGATTCGTCGTGTGACGTGGGCCTGGTTGGGCTTGGCGTCATGGGGCAGAATCTAGCGCTGAATTTTGAAGAGCACGGATATTCGGTTGCGGTTTACAATCGGACCTGGTCCCGAACGGAGGAGTTTTTGGCCAAGGTGGGTCCGGACAAACGGCTGTGCTCGGCTCGCAAGCCGGCAGAACTTGCCACGCTCCTCAAAAGGCCAAGGAAGATCCTTCTGATGGTTCAAGCCGGACCCGCCGTGGATGAGGTGATCAAAGACGTCTTACCTGTGTTGGAGCCGGGTGATATCCTTATCGACGGGGGGAATTCCCACTATAAAGATACGGAGCGTCGTCTCGAAGAAGTTGCGTCCCGGGGAATTCTTTTTGTGGGGATGGGGGTTTCCGGGGGGGAGGCTGGCGCTCGTTCTGGGCCTTCCCTTATGCCTGGAGGCAGGAAAGAAGCGTGGCCCGAAATCCAACCGATGTTGCAGGCGATAAGCGCAAAGGCAGCCGACGGTCTTCCTTGCTGCGAATGGATGGGTAGCCGTGGTGCCGGGCACTTTGTCAAAATGGTGCATAATGCGATTGAGTATGCCGATATGGAGTGTATTGCAGAGGCCTACCACTTCTTTGTGGTTGGCTGTGGAATCGGCCCTCGCGAAGTGGGCGAGATTTTGGAGGAATGGAACCGGGGGGATTTGGAGTCTTATCTCATTGAGATCACCCGGGACATTATGACCGTACAGGCAGCCGATGGGACACCGCTGGTGCATCGAATTTTGGATGTCGTTCCTCAAAAGGGAACTGGGCGATGGGCAGTGGAAGCGGCGTTGGAGCTGGGTGTTCCGTTGCCGGTGGTGGCGGAAGCTTGCTTTGCCCGCGATTTGTCCCAGTGGAAGGAAGAGCGGATGAGAGCTTCCCGAGTCTTACTGGGGCCGCAAGGGATTCTTGAGGTGGGGTGCCTGGAGGCAGGGATTGTTCATTGGGAAAAGGCTCTCTACGTGGGACGGATTGTGGCCCACGCGCAGGGGTTCCGGCTCCTGATCGAAGCTTCCAGGCGGTACGGATGGGAGCTGGACTGCGCAAAGGTAGCTCAAGTGTGGAGGGCGGGATGCATTATCCGCAGCGCCGTGATGGAGCGGGTTCGGAGCGCGTTTCTTCGCAATCCTGCTTTGGAAAGTCTTCTTTTGGACGAGTATTTCCGTCGCGAACTGGGCCGACATGAGGAAGGTTTGAGGGAGGCCGTGGCCACATCCATCCGGCTGGGTGTGCCGGTGCCAGGGCTTTCGAGTGTCCTCGCCTTTTACGACGGATACCGTTCGAGCAAGCTTCCTGCAAACGTTATTGCGGCCCAACGAGATTATTTTGGAGCTCACGGGTATGCGCGGCAGGACCTGGCTCCGCAAGAAATCTTTCACACCGACTGGGCTACGGAAGCCAGGAAAGCGAAAGAGAAGATGCGAAATCGCTCACGTTAAAGGAAGGCAGCGACCTCTCGAACGCCCAAGGAACAAGATGTAGACGGCAAATGGGCAGTTGCATCCATTGGAGGCTCTATCCGGGCCTGGAAGCTTGGGTTGAAGGTTTGGGGCAGGAGTTTGCCTTTCGGGTTCGAGAGGTGGTACGGCTGCAAGGCCGTTGCCTGGTCCTTCTTGCGGGAGGACAGACGCCGGTCCCACTTTATGAGAGACTGGTAGGCTGCCCCGACCTCCCGTGGGAAAACATTCACTGGTGGCTTGGGGACGAGCGTTGGGTGGACCTTTCGGATGAGCGCAGCAATGAGAGAGTGGTTCGGCGAACGCTCGGGCAAGAGAAGCGTTTTTTATCCATGTTTCATTCCTGGCACTTGGCTTGCGATCCGATAGAAGCTAGCCAGCGCTACGCCGCAGAGCTTGTGGGGCTAGCAGGGGAGCCACCAGTTTTCGATCAGGTCCTTTTAGGCATGGGTGTCGATGGGCATGTGGCCTCTCTTTTTCCCGGAGATCCCTTGCTCGAAGAGGTACGCCAGTACACAGGGGTCGCGAGAAGAGCTCCCGACGGTCTCCTTCGGGTCACGGTTACGTTACCCGTTTTAGTTCATGCACGCTGCCTGTGGCTTCTTGTCCGGGGACAAGGAAAAAGGAAAACACTGGATCGATTGGCTGCGGGGGATCCTTTGCTTCCGGTGAGTCGCTTGCTATCGAACAGAACCTTTGTTCAATGGTGCTGGACCTAACCGAATACAAAAGAAAGGGCATGGGAGGACGGGCGCAGGAATGTTGGGAGTAAATCGTCGTTGGTTCTGGGCGGTCATATTCGCAGCGCCTGTGTCCCTCCTTCTTTTAAGGGGAAGCCCCATGTTTTCCAAGAATTCCCCCATCAGCAGCCCTCACAACCCCGCGCGCGAGGCCTCGGAGAGAGAGGATCTTATTCGGACGATCTTGGTTGCCCTTGGGCGCAAAGATCTAGAGTTGGCCAAGGAGAACGCGGAAAAGGCAAAAAAGCTCTGGCCTTCCGATGCGTACGTGCTTGGGTTGTGCGGGAGAGTGGCTCTGGCTAGCAAAAACTATGAGGAAGCTCGGCAGTGGCTAGAGAAGGCGCTTAAGGAAAATCCTGATTCTGCCATGACCCATCGATTTCTCGGAGACGCCTATTTGGGGAAGCGATCTCTGGAACGGGCTCGCCTGCACTATGAGGAATACCTACGGAGAGCAGGGGATGACCCGGCTATTCTCCTTAAAGTTTACTATTGCGAGCTTTTATTGGGCAACAGCGGGAGGGTGGATCGAATCGGATCAAAATTGGATGCTTTTGATCCCACGGAGCCAGCTTATTACTTTGCCAAAGCAGCCCGAGCGAAACGGGAGGGAAAAACGGAGGAGGTACGGCACTGGCTGGAGGAAGCGCGAGTGTTTTATGGAGAAAGCCAATTTGCACGGTATCTGGAAGACTTTCAATTGGCATTTGCAGGGGCTGACTAGGCGCGTACTTTTCTGACACGGAAGCGAAGGTGTTTCTGGGTCCAAAACGCCCGGCGGGGTAGCCAAGTGGTCTAAGGCCGGGGTCTGCAAAACCCCTATTCGTCGGTTCGAATCCGACCCCCGCCTCCCAGGATTTTTTGGCGTGAAAAGACCCGAAGGACTTCTTTGGACCGGATGGCTTTTCCAAAAACCTACCCATGCTTCCTTTTCTGGGGCTCGTCGCGCCGCGGGGCAAGTGGGTGACAGGAAAAAAGAACGCGGCAGGTGTTGCGAGGAAGAAGAGAAACCCAACGGGACCAGGAAGTTATCCGGTCGTGAGGCATTTTTTCCTGTGTTTTCCAAGACCCTCTAGTCGGGACTAACCTCGTTTGCGTCTATCCACCTCGTCCTTTGGGATCGGCAGTCCGAGGTACTTCCGGGACGAACATCGAGCAAAAGAGATTGTTTTCCCCGAGGGAGAGAATACGGGAGGGGAAGGCCTATTGATTTGTCAGTTAAAACAATGATTGATATAGCAAACTCATGGCGCCACAATCTTCCTTCCTGAAAGGGAATCTCCAGAAAGAGAAATGCTTTGGCGCCGGTCCATGAGCAACCGAGGGTTGTTGCACGAAAACCTGCAGGGAGCGAATCGGGCGCGAGAAAAAGCAACCAACCACGACTTTCTCGGGTTCTCGGGGTTTTCCGGGCGGATGTGCCAGCTCACGAACAGGGCTTCTGGCGTGGTAACCCAACGGAGGTAAAGCGAGCTATCCTTGGATCTAGAGAGAGCGAATGTCTTATGGATAGGATGAAACCGTACGGGGGAATCGTTTTGGTTTTTCTTTTTTGTTGTCCCATGGCTCGGTTTTCTCTTTGGGGGCAAGACGATTGGGTTTTCAACGAAGAAACCGGCTTGCCAGAAGCTGTCTCAATGCCTGGTTGGAGCTCAGCGCTTTCTTCCCCAAGCCTGCTTCAAGAAAGACCCAGCGAAGACCCTCCGCAGAAGGGAGAAGGGGAGAAAACGCAAACGTGGGCCCTCCATACCCAGGGGACATTCCTTTCACAGGGTTATCCTCCCTTTCCAGCGGCTTATACCTTCCCCCGGACGAATAGTTTGTCGACTGGCGGGCAAATCCGCGAAACCTTGGATCTGGATCTTTTGGCGGGGGTGCGGCTGTGGGAAGGAGCGGCGTTCTACGCCGATGTGGAATATTACCAAGGGTTTGGGGTGAATACTACCCTGGGGGTTGCCGCATTTCCCAGCGGGGAAGCCTATAAGGTGGGGTCAAGCCCAGGGTACATCTGGTTCCCCAATGTTTTCTTTCAGCAGGTGATTCCTCTGGGAGATCCGAGAGCCCGAATTCCACCCAGTCTTTTGCAGCTCGGAGGAACTCTTCCCCAACCCAATGTGACGTTTGCGGTCGGAAGGTTTTGGGCCGGATATTTTTTTGATCAAAATCGCTATGCGAATGATCCTCGCAACCAGTTCATGAACTGGGCGTTGGTCAACACCCTAGCCTACGATTATGCGGCCGACTCAATTGGTTCGACCTACGGGATCGTTATGGAAATCCGCAATAGCACTTGGGCATTCCGGGTGGGGGATCTCATTACTCCCTTAGTACCGAATGGGCTAGCCATGAATTGGAGTATCTTTCGTGCATGGCAAGTTCCTGTGGAATGGGAATGGGATTGGAAGCTGGCAGGGCATCCTGGAGCCTGTCGAATCCTGGGCTGGGTCGAACGATCGTACGCAGGAAAGTACGCAGAGGCTATTGCTGAGGCGGTGGCTACTGGAACAACGCCTGATCTCGTCCTCACGCGTGCCTACCGTTACGAGTACGGTGTAGCGCTTAGTTTCGATCAAGAGTGTACGGACTGGCTAGGGGTTTTTTTGCGTCTGGGTTGGAGAACGGGGGATACTGAGGTGATGCAGTTTACGGATGCAGATCGCAGCCTAGCCGGAGGGATCTCACTCAACGGTTCCGCTTGGGGGAGACCCCAGGACACCATGGGGATCGGAGGGTTTGTCGATGACCTTTCGTCGATTCACGCCGAATACTTAGCCCTTGGTGGACTGACATTTATGATCGGAGATGGCGCGCTTACCCACGGGCCGGAAGGGGGTGGCGAGATTTATTATCAAGCGCATATTGCAGGGCCTCTCAAGCTTGCGGTGGATTACCAGGGAATCGCCAACCCTGGCTACAACCAGGACCGTGGACCGGTGCATCTTGTTGCCCTGCGTCTCCATTTCGAGTATTGATTTGGGCTTGCGCCTCTTCACTCCTCCGTGGTTCTAAGAAAGAGGCGTCTTTGGTTCGGGCGTACCGCTTGGTTTGATGCTAGGTTGGCGTGGCGCAAGGTTGTTGTTCGAAAAAAAGAGGAGAACTCGAAGGGGTCTCCGGATGTTTGGGAACTTGACCAACCTTTGGTCCGCCCAAAAGAAAATCTATGAGGGAGGTTTTGGATTCCAAGGAAAGAGTGCAGAAAAAACCATGGAGGAGTGGGCCTCAAGAGTGTTGCTTCGGATGCTGGGATTGTGCCAGAGATTCTTTTGGGGTTCGAGGAACGCAGAACCACAAGGAGAGTTTGATGAGCCGCTAGAGGCAGACGCTAGTCCCTCCTTAGGGCGAACGTGGTTTTCCGGCGGAATGCAAGGTGCTTCACGTTGAAGAGGAGACCTGGCGAGGGTTTTCTAAGGAAAAGGAGGTTCCAGAGAGGTGATCCTGGTTCTTTTGCGTCACGGGGAAAGCCTGTGGAATCAAGAGGGACGTTTTACCGGATGGACCGACGTAGATCTATCGCCTGAAGGGTACAGGGAGGCCGAGCGAGCCGGGGAGCTTCTCCGGCAGGCAGGTTTTTACCCCGAAGTGGCCTTTAGCTCCGTATTAAAGCGGGCGATACGAACTCTCTGGATTGTGCTGGACCGTACGGACCGGATGTGGGTTCCCGTATTTCTTTCGTGGCGTTTGAATGAAAGACATTATGGGTCCCTCCAGGGCCTGAAAAAAGCCGAGGTGCTTGCTAGCTATGGAGAGGAACAATTCCGGAAGTGGCGGAGATCCTTCGAGTCGGCACCTCCACCCTTGGAGCTAGAGGATCCACGGCATCCGCAATGGGATCCCCGCTACCGGGAAGTTCCGCCGGAGCTTCTTCCTAGGGCAGAGAGCCTGCGAGATACGCTCCTGCGTGTTCTACCTTATTGGGATAAGGAGATCCTTCCAGCATTGCACCGCTACCACACGGTGGTTGTTTCTGCGCACGGGAATAGTCTCCGTGCCCTGGTCATGCATTTGGAACAGTTATCTCCTAAGGAAGTTGTCGAGTTGAATATTCCGACCGGCTTTCCCTTGGTATACTCACTCGGAACGGACGGTGTGCCAAAGGGTCCTGGGAGGTATCTGGGCGATCCTTGGGAAATTCAAAAAGCCATTGAAAAAATAGCGGCCCAAGGAAGCAAAACCTAGTGCACCAGGGACGCAAAGTCGGTCCTTTTCCCCCCTCCGAGCATTCCGAGAGGCTGTTTCTAGATCTGGAGGCGTTCCAGAGCTGCAATCCGTTCCTCTAACGGTGGATGGCTCGCGAGCAACGCCACGAGACCGCCGCCGCTGTGCCCGTTGATCTTGAAAGCCGATAGCGAAGGCGCACGGTTATCGAGAATGGGTTCATGCTCCATAATGGCCTTGAGATGCCGCAGCGCCGAGAGAATCGCGTCTTTCCCCCAAATCCGAGCGCTCCCGGCATCGGCCCGGAATTCTCTCTGGCGGGAGTACCACATGACGATCAGGGTAGCAAGAAGTCCCAGGCACATTTCCGAAAGAAAGCGCCCCACATAAAAGCCCAGACCAATTCCACCAAAACCCCAATCTTCCCGATCATCCCGGCGAGTAAGCAGCCGATCAAAGAGAAATCCAATTACCCAGGAGACAAAGATGACAAAGGTGTTAAGCACTCCTTGGAGTAGAGCCATGGTCACCATGTCTCCATTGCTAATGTGGGTGATCTCGTGCGCCAGTACCCCTTCAGCCTCCCGGGGACTTAGCTGCTCCAGAAGGCCAGTGCTAACGGCCACAAGCGCATGGTTTCTTGAGGCGCCGGTGGCAAAGGCGTTGACTTCAGGGCTTTCGTAAACACCCACCTCCGGCATGCCTATGCCTGCTCGACGGGCTTGTTCCCGCACCGTTTCAACGAGCCACCGCTCGCTCGCGTTTCTGGGTTCTTCAATCACCCGGATCTGGTAGGCCATCTTGGCCATCCACTTGGAGATGAAGAGCGAGAAAAGACTTCCAGAAAATCCCAGAACCAGCGCGAAGACCATGAGGGACTTCGGATCAAAGCCAAGCCTCTGATCCAGCCCCAGAAGGCTAACCACAAGGGTCAAAAGAACTATGACGGCAAGGTTGGTAAGCCCTAGTAAAAAGAGTCGCTTGATCATAGCTGGAGCTAATGTAACGAACTTACGATTTTCCGCAACGAGCCTCTTGCAGGAAACGACGCGGCCGGGAAGCCAATGGCTGTGGGTAATCGGGACCGGCCAAAAAGCGCCGCGCAAGCCCCTGATCGTCTTTCCTCGCCCGAGTTTCCCGCGCGCATAGGTGTCTGAGGATGAGGCTCCCCTTCCAAGGCGCGCCCGTGCTGGTTGCCAGATGCCTAGCGCAGCTTGGGATGAGGCAGCGGCACCAGCTAGCCTGGATGTGAGAGTCTACGGGGTAGGAGCGCGCTTGCAAAAAGCCCAGTACGATCGGCGGGCAAACAAAGTGGGAAGTCCACTCGCAATAAGACGCGATTTAGTCTTTTGCAACACTTGGAACCCGTTTTGTTTTTTTCCGGTGGTTCCACCAAGTTGTGGAAGTTTCTCGGGACGCTCGTTTGATCGGCAACCTTCTCCAACTAGCCCAACAGTTGGAAAAGAAATCTTGTAGCCTTTGGATCTCTTCGAGGCCGTGCTTTCGACATTCAGGATCGACCCAAGTGCCAGCGGACGAACCGATTCCATCCGGCTGACGGGAAAATCCCCTGTGGTCTGGCTCTCGAAAGTCCCACTTTGGCCCTTGGTGGCAGTGGATCTATCTTAGTTCCTTACAACTATCCTAAGAATAAGCCTGCGGTAAACATCGAGCAGGCTTAAGACTCATGACCCAGGACGAGCGGATCGTGGGTCAGACGATCGGAGACAAACCTCTGTGATACCGCACATTGATGGAGAAAACGCTTACCGCTGAGGCGAAAGCACCCGCAGACGACGTTGTCATTGGGTGTGCGGTAGGTCTATTGGTAACGGCGTTGCCCTGGGACACTGACGCAAGCCAAAAAGGGCTCTCTTTGGACGTCACGTAATCCAGAAAAAAACACGCGGCGGATCGTGCAACGCATGGAGAGATCTTGTGCTTGTTCCTGTCCCGAAGATGATGACCCGCGTGTCGGGCAAAAGCTTCGTCTCAAAGCTCTGGGTCCGCCTGAAGGCTACCAGCGCTGGGTGCAGGATCTGGGCCTAGCCCATGGGCGGGCTAGCTTCCGCACGGAAGACCTGGCACGACGGGAATCCTACGAAAGGGGATCGTCCAGGACGGAGAGGCGATCGAGGAGAAGAAACTGGGCTAGAAAAGATTTCAGGAGAAATGGCCTACGGAGCGTGAAGGTACGTCTGCCGGAGGTGTGGGTGGAGAGGATCGGTCGCGAAGCGAACAGTGCTGGTGGGAGACTTGTAGCGATCGATCCCTGGAAGACCCGACGAATCCAGTTCTAGCCTCAGGCCGGAGAGTATCCGAAGAAGATCCTCTTGCAAGGGGTCGCGCGTCTTCGGCGACGGGCCGTACCCAGGGAGGTAGAACGGGATCTCTCCAAGCAGGGTTCTGGCGACATTTTTTCTAGAAAAATTTTTTTTCTTTGGCCTGTTCAAGGGTTTGGTCGGCTGGGAAAGCGCTTTTGCGACAGGCGGCGTCCGGGTTAAAAAATGGTGTTAGTCTAAGGGGTTGTTCCCAACGCACGTTAAGAACCCCTGAGAGAGCCAGTTGCCGATCGAGGGGAAAAACGGGAAAGGCGCCGTCCCCTGGTAGCCCTTGTCGTTCCAAGCCAGGCCGGTAGGCTCTACCACAAGCGAAGAGCCGCTGCGGAGAACGAGATCGTTATTCCCTGGAACCTCCTGGCTTTTAGCCATGGAGAAGTTTATTACATTGATTCTATACCAATGGAGGAGACGATCGGTCCAGGCGATGCATTGGTCGTTGTTGACGTGCAGAAGGATTTTCTGCCCGGAGGTCGTCTTGCTGTTCCGGGAGGAGACGCGATTATACCGGTTCTTAACCGGTATATAGAACTTTTTCATCGCAAGGGCCTGCCAGTCATTGCTACGCGAGATTGGCACCCACCGAACCATTGTTCCTTTAAGGAGGAGGGAGGTCCATGGCCATCCCATTGCGTAGCGGGAACCGAAGGGGCCAGGTTCCCGGAGAGTCTTCGTTTGCCCGAGTCCGTTTGCATCATTTCCAAAGCGACCCGGAAGGATTGCGAGGCATACTCGGGTTTTGAAGGAACATCTCTGGAGGAGGAGCTTCGAGCCCTGGGGGTCCGGCGTCTTTTCGTAGGAGGGTTGGCTACGGAATATTGCGTGGCACGGACGGTTTTGGATGGGTTAGAGCGAGGGTTCGAGGTTGTGGTCCTAACCGATGCGGTGCGTTCGCTGGACGCGCATCCTGGGGACGGAGAGAAGGCTTTGAAGCAAATGCAGGCCCGAGGAGCTTCCCTTTGGCCCGGCAAGGACAAAGCGACTAGAGAAGGTTAGAGAAGACGCACGATGATCCAGAGTGGCTTTTTAACGGACCTTTACGAGCTGCTCATGGTCCAGGCCTATCTTCAATCGGGGTTGGTAGGAACGGCGGTCTTTGAGTTTTTTTGTCGTAATCTTCCGCCGAACCGGAATTTTCTTTTAGCAGTGGGGCTTGAGACCGTCTTGGACTTTCTCCAGGAGATCCATTTTGAACAAGAGGGATTGGAATGGTTAGAGAAAACAGGGCGATTTTCCTCCGAAACGCTCGAGTATTTACGGGGTTTCCGTTTCCAAGGGGACGTGTACGCGATGGACGAGGGAACACCCTTCTTTGCCCAGGAACCGGTGGTGCAGGTGGTTGCTCCGTTACCGCAGGCTCAGCTCATTGAATCGCGGTTGATCAATCTCCTTCATTACCAAATCCTGGTAGCTTCCAAGGCGGTCCGGTGTCGCCTGGTTGCTAAAGAGAAACGGCTTGTGGAGTTTGGCTTGCGGCGAGCGCACGGGGGAGAAGCCGCGCTTCTGGCCGCTCGTGCCAGTTATGCCGCCGGATTTGATGCGACTTCCAACGTCTTGGCGGGACGTCTTTACGGGATCCCCATTTCCGGGACGATGGCCCATTCCTTTATCTTGGCCCACGATCGGGAAGAGGATGCCTTTATGGCTTTTGCTCGGGCCAACCGGTCGGAAGTTGTTTTTCTCTTGGACACCTACGACACGGAAAAGGCTGCGCAGAGTCTGGCCAAAATCGGACCCCTTCTTACTCGGGAAGGCATCCGGATCCGGGGTGTCCGACTGGACAGCGGGAACCTGGGAGAACACGCCCGCAGGGTCCGGGAAATTCTCGATTCAGCCGGTTTTCACCACGTCGAGATCTTTGCCAGTGGTAACCTCGACGAACATCGAGTGGGGGAGCTGGTTGCCCAGAGTGCGCCCATTGACGGCTTTGGTGTGGGAACGGCGATGGATACTTCCAGCGATGCGCCTTACTTGGACTGCGCCTACAAGCTTCAGGAATACGAGGGAAAACCCCGGCGGAAACGGTCGGAGGGGAAAGAAACTTGGGCAGGGCGAAAACAGGTGTATCGGGTGTGGGGGCGGGATGGAGTGGCTTCCAAGGACATCTTGGCCCTGGCAGGAGAAAGGGTAGAGGGAGAACCCCTTCTGCGACCGGTGATGAAGGATGGAAAGCGACTTTATGCGGCTCGGCCGCTTGACGAAATCCGGCGCAACGTGCTTGAGCAATTGGATCGCCTGCCAGAGGGGTTGCGAGAGCTAACGAGCTCTCCCATTCCCTACCGGGTCGAAATATCCCCTGGACTTGCTTCTCTCCAGACCCATCTGTAGCTTTCCCAAAGGTCGGTTCGTCTCAATCAAACGCGTCTCTCTTGGGCCCATGAAACACGGATGGTGGAAAGATTGGCGGTTGGATCCTCCTGGGGGCCACCGGAAGGTTCTGCTCCATTCTTGTTGCGCTCCTTGCTGCGGTCCGATTTTGGAGGCTTTGGCCGGAGAAGGGTTTGAGCTTTGTGTATTCTTTTATAACCCGAATATTCATCCCCGGCTGGAGTATGAGTTGCGTAAAAAGGAAAACTGGCGCTTTGCCGAGAAACTAGGTATCCCGTGTGTGGACGGGGATTACGAGGTGGCCCTGTGGATGGAGCGAACCCGGGGGTTAGAGTGGGAACCGGAACGGGGTCAACGGTGTACGGTGTGTTTTGATCTGAGAATGGAACGGACGGCGGATTTTGCGTTGGCCATGGGTTATCCAGTATTTGCCACCAGTCTAGGGATTTCGCGATGGAAGGATATCGATCAAGTGAATGCCAGTGGTCTTCGAGCGGCAGCGTCCCGTCCTGGGGTACAATTTTGGCCGTTTAACTGGCGTAAGAAGGGTGGCTCGCAACGGATGATCGA
The DNA here is from genome assembly GCF_905250085.1 of Candidatus Methylacidithermus pantelleriae. Lineage (GTDB taxonomy): Bacteria > Verrucomicrobiota > Verrucomicrobiia > Methylacidiphilales > Methylacidiphilaceae > Methylacidithermus > Methylacidithermus pantelleriae. The sequence continues at coordinate 154,439 of NZ_CAJNOB010000012.1, read as the reverse complement.
GCTGGCCAAGGAAGAGCGATTCTATCAGCAGGAGTACTGTGGATGCGTCTATTCCCTGCGGGATACCAACCGTTGGCGTAGGGAGCGGGGGAGACCCAAGATTCAATGGGGTCTTCGCTACTATGGCGTTCCAAATGAACCGGTACCCGAGAAGCTCCCACAGGAGAATCCCAAGGGGGAATGATCCTTACGCTAAAGGCCGGAACCACACTCGGAGGAGAATACTACAAGCACTCTTGTGCGCCTTCCTAAAGACGAACCGAAACCTCTTCTCGACCATTTGGAAGAGCTCCGCTGGACTCTGCTGAAGTCGGCAGGGGCCCTGGGAGCCTGGGTTATAATCTGTTTTCTGTGGACGCGACCCATTCTCTCCTGGTTTCTGGCTCCTCTTCGAGTGGCCGGCCTAGAACCGTCGCGGTTCCTACGAGTTTTGGGAGTGCTCGACCCGTTTACGATCCAGCTAGAGGTAAGCCTTTTTGCCGGAATTATTTGTTCCCTCCCTTGGGTGCTGTATTTTGTGGGCAAATTTATCCTTCCGGCTCTGACACCGAAGGAGGCTCGGTGGATGATTCCATTCTTTGTGGGAGGTGGCCTCCTTTTTGTGGGAGGAGTGCTTTTTTGCTACTACTTACTTCTTCCCCAAACGTTGCGGTTTTTCTTTGACTACGGGCGCTGGTTGCAGGTCGAAACCCAGTGGACCCTTACCAACTATTTAAGTTTTGTCTGCCAGATGCTTCTAGGCTTTGGGCTTGCGTTTGAACTCCCCTTGGTGGTCCTGGCGGCGAACGCCATCGGGATTCTTCCGGCGGAACGGTTGCGGAGTTACCGCCGCCATGCGTTTGTGGTTGTTGTGGTAGCGGCTGCCTGCCTGACGCCGGGATCGGACCCTTTTTCACTCGCTCTGCTCTCGATACCCATGTATCTACTCTATGAAGCTTGCATTTGGATCGCTTGGTGGCGGGAACGATACTTTGGTGTGGGGGACGAAGCGGGGTGGAGCTGGGAGGAAAAATCAGGGGACGAGCTTCTGTAAACCGGAGACAACCTGGATGGACGTTCCTTTGGACGAAGCGTCCGCGTGGGAACAATGTGTACAGTTTAACCCAAAGGGGTATGCGAGTATCGGTTTGTGTTCTTTTGGTGCTGGGTGTTGTAGCACTCCAGTCGGGTAGAGCGACAAGCGCTCTTCCTTCCCCATCCCCTGAGCTGCCCCCGGTTGATGAAGTGCTATCCCGGGTGATCCAGAGGGATGAGGAGACCAGTAAAGCTTTGGGAGAATATCGGTATTCGGAGACGGTGCGACTCGAGAAACTTGATGACGAGGGGAAGGTGGTCGGGAGCACTGAGCTCGAAGTTTTGTGTGATCCTAAGGAAGGAATTGTGCTTTTATCCGAACCCAAGGAGCAGGGGGAAGATCCTCCTGATACCGATGAGTCCAAACGCAAAGCGACCAAGGAAAGCGAGAAAATCAAAGCTGCTATTTCGCTTCGCGAGTTGATCCCGCACTTCCGCATCCAGCTTCTTGGGACGGACGAATGGAAGGGCCAACCTGCCTATGCGTTGGGTTTTGAGCCCAAGCGAAACGAGCCCCATCAGAATTGGCTTCAGAAAGTGCTCTATAACCTCCGCGGGGTGTCTCTGGTTAGTATGCGGGATTATTCGGTTTTAGATACGCGGGCCAGCCTTACTCAGCCAGTTGAGCTTGCGTGGATCCTGGCTCAAATGAAACAGCTGGATTGTCACTACGAAGCCCAGCCGATAGGCCCTTGGTATGGTCCGGCACGATTGGAGATCGAGTACCGGCTTTCCTATGTAGTAGGAGGATCGCGACGCCGGCAGATTCTGACGATGCATGATTTTGTTCCACGCCAACAAGCCCAGGCGGTTCCTTCCGCGTTACCCCCCGGGGTTTCGCCTCCTCCGGCACCCCCACCGTTAGCCCCCGTTCCGGAATCTGTTAGCCGGTAGTCTTGCGTCTTGCGGACTGGAAGAGGCATTGGGAGTCGGAGGGCACGAGCCACTTTTATGTGCCCTGGTCAAAGGATGAGATTGACGGCAATCACTCCTGCCAAGCCATGGTATTCCCGGACGGCAGCCCGCGCCTGTCGGACAGATGGGGGAGCCCGACTCAATACCTGGTTTTTTCGAAGCGTGAGCTTCGTCCAGGGCTAGGAGGCGATCCTCAAGGCCCTTTCCTTTTAGCTGGATGGTGACCGATCCCATCAAGGCCGGAAAACTCGTCCGGAATCGGGAGGGATTTGCGCTTGAGCTACCGCTTTGAGCGGAACCGGAAGGGGTGGGAATGTTTGCCAAGCGTCGGGGCGCGGACCCGTCTCCTTGGTGACACGCCGCCTTGCCGGAGGGGCCGGCATCGACACGAACGAGGATCATTTAGCCTTGGCCGAGAAGGATCGCTTCGGCAATCTCGTAAGAATCCGCGGGATCTGATTCAATCTCCATGGCAAAAGCCAGGCAGGCGAAAGCAACTTTTGCTGATGCGGGCGAAAAGATCGCGCGGATCTGTGCTGAATCAAGCAAGTTGGTTAGCTTGCGATCGAACGATGGGATCTTCGCAAGAGTAAGCTCACGCTCCGAGTCGGTGCATCCCGTTGGAGCTCGCTTGGCTCTCTTCCTTCAGCCATGCGAACGCGATCGCGATGGCGAAACCTGCTTGTTTGCTGCCGAGGTCCAGCTGATCGAAGTCGACTCCGACGTACACGTTCTGTAATCGGTGAACTACACGTCTCGTCACGACACAAGTTTCTACCCAGGGCCTGGCCTCGTCCCTCTCGCTCGGAAAAGATTGGGTCTCTGCGAACGCCCACCCGTGTCAAGGGCACTCGTTCCTATTCGCAATGGCGGTTATGTCATCTTCGCTCTCGCCACAAGCAATGAGACGAAGCACGTATGGTCGTTTCTATGGCGGGGGTTTGGGAAGAGAGTCAAAGCGGCGCAAGCTTGTCCATGCCCGGTCGGGCGGGAAATCAATTGCCTCCCACGTCTTTGTCTCTGAAAACGGGGGACTAGGCGCTAGCGAGTCGTTGTGGGTGAAACCGCGGCACGCGCGAATCGTTGGCAGCGCTTTTCGGTGGGCGTTGCCGGATAAGCTTCCTCTGGTTGAGGCGAACGGTTGTTGACGATTGTAGGAACGGGTTCCGACGAATTTTTTTCTAAAGGAAAAAAACTGACTTCGCGCGGTTAGTTGCTGGATGGAACCTAACCACGTGGACGAGCAAGGATGACCGCGGCCCAGTCGTTCGCTGGTTCTTCGTTGTGCCCAAAGGAGCCGAAGAGCGGTCGAGTCCAGACTGGGCTTTTTAGCAAAAAAGAGCCCCCTTTGCCAGCCGGAGCTTTCGGGGCATAGCTTGGTGCGCAAGGGCTTTGGGAGAGGAAAGCAAAAGGCCAGCATTCCCTACCCTCCAAAGTTTTTCCCTTGGATTCGATCGAGAAGAACCCCTTACGATCCCGGCGTCTCATCGAATGTTCTGGACTTCAGGGCCGGGGGACTGTCCGCCGGTAGCAGACTTCAGCTCCAACAGCGATCTTTGCGGGCTTTTGTTCTTGCGGCCTGGCTGCACACCTACGGCATTTTCCCTTTTGGACTTTTTGAACGATTGCCAAGGCAAGGTGCTTTCGCTTGCCATGCATTACCCCTCAGCCCGGAGGACCCATGGTGGGGTCGAGCGGCGCGACCCATTTGTCCCTACGGGAAGTTAGGCTCCTACCTCGAGGCTTTGAATCCTGGGCCCATGCCGGTCAAACGAAAGGGATAGCAGCGCCCGGTCTGTTTGAAGACTTGCGACAAACGATCCTGGGCCGCGTAGGGAAAAGGTCAGGCGCTCGATTGTGTGCCCTTGAAGAAACGAAAGGGCTTGGTTCACGGTCCGAAGATTTTCCTCCAAGGCCCTGCCAAGAGGAGTCCGGGAAAACAGGCCCAAAGCGATTCTTTCTCCTTCGGGCGAATACACCCTGCGTATGCGGCCAGTTTCTAGACCTGTCTCCAGAGTTTTCCCCAACGGTTCCAGATATTCGTCAGGAACTTCGCCCCGGTGTGCCCATTCCAATAATTTTCTATAGGAGCTTTTCATGCCTTCATGGGAGACATGGGAGTAAAGGAAGGTAAGCTCCTCTTTCAGAAACTCCTGCTCTTCGGGCGAAAGAGAAATGGGCACTGCGAAAGACCTCCTATGCCGCGCCGGGCTTGGTTTGTGGAGGATCCATGAGTCCGGCCGGAAAAAAGAATTTTTTTTTAAGAAACACTCCTTTCCTGGATCCTCCCATTTTGTCTGCCTAAGAAGGGGATCGCCTTTGCTGGCTTTGCAACGGCTCCATGACGATCGAGCTATATTCCCTGAGGCTCACGAAGCCTCTCCCAAAGAGAGGCTTCGTGATAACTACAAAAGAATACCAGGCAGCGCTTTTTTCTTTTTTTTCGCAAAGCTTTCCAGGCCTGGATCAGGATTGTTTTTTGACCTCCCTGAGCAAGCAAGCACCCCCGCTTCACCGGGTCACCTCTTCCCGAGTACTTTTTCCCCTTACGCTTTCGGTCGATGGGAAAAACCTAACCAGCCAGATTCTCCCAGGATCGCCTGAACCTCGTGCTCAAAACCCCCTGTTTCGATCGAGCAATGCATACCGCACTCTTTCGGTGCATCTTTTTCCCACCACCAACGACCGGATCGAGGATCCTCACCGGGGGGTACGGGTCGAGTGCAGGGGGCGCAGCTAATGGAGCTATAGCCTTTTCCGTAAAGGGGATGGACCGGCACGTCAAAGCGACGAATGTAATCCCACACCATCTCGATCGACCAGTCCGCCAAGGGATTGAGCTTAACAATACCGTCATGGTCGTGATCGAGCTCGATCTTTCGGATATTGGCCCGCGTAGCCCATTGCTCCCGTCGCAAACCGGTAACCCAAGCATCGAGTTTTCGAAGGATCCTGTTCAGAGGGAGGATTTTGCGGATATGGCAACAGGTTAAGCGCAAGACTACGGATTTTTGGAAAAGATTGGCTCCGTGCTTGCGGACCATAGCTTCCACAAGCTCCCGCTCGGGAAGAACCACCTCCACGGCAATTCCGTATCGTTCCCGCACTTTATCGATCATTTCATAGCTTTCGGGAGGCAGTCTTCCGGTATCGAGTGTAAAGACCCGAAGCGAAGGGTTAAGCCGCCAACCCATGTCCAAAAGAACCATCCCTTCGAGCTGAAAGCTGGTAACAAAGCCCACTCGATCGACTCCAAAACGCTCAAATGCCCACGAGAGAAGCTTTTCTGGCTCCTGATCCTCGTAGAAAAGCCCTATTTCCCCAACTTCCAGATCATCTAAAAGCGTACGATGTTCTTCCTCGAAGACCCCAAAACCTTGGCTCGCTAGTCCATTCATTGTGACGGCTCTCCGGGATAGGCAACGTTATGCAGTCGCTGGCGATCCCTCTTACCCTTGGCCCGAACCAAGTTCTTGGCCGGCGGCAATCGCCTGAATCTCTTCGTCAGAAAGGCGGCGGAAAAACCCTGGAAGACTTTCGCCATCGGTTCGGCGCGCGATCCAGGCTCCCACGAGCCGTTCGACTACCTGATTGACTTCTTGCGTAGGAACCCGGCGAAGGATCGGCTTGCCAATTCCAGCTTCCCGCCCGAGCCCACCTCGCACAATGACATCGTAGGCCTGGACCCGGCCTGCCGGTAGCGTCCGCGTCGTCCCTTGCAAACCTAGGTCTCCCACCCAGTGTTGCCCGCAAGCATGTGGGCAACCATCCAGATGGATCCGGATCGACCCAAGACCCGGTCCAAAACGCTTTTCGAGGTGATCCACAATTTCTATGAGTTTCATTTTCGTTTCGCCCACGGCGTAATTGCAATGGGGAGACCCGGTGCACCCGATGCTTGTGGCTCGCATGGGATGTGTTTGGAGCGGAAAGCCGATCTGGCTGACTCTCTCGACAATCTCAGTAACCCGTGGCTCGGGAATGCCCGTTAGGAGAAAGTTTTGCTCCCGGGTAATGCGAAATTCTCCTCCGAATTCTTCCAGCAAAGAAGCGATTTTCACCATCTGGTCCCCTCGCATAAGACCCGGAAAGCAGGGAAAGCCCACGTAGTAAAGTCCTTTCTCTTTCTGGGGATGAATCCCCATGTGATCCGTCCGACCCTTGGGCACCGGGACTTCGCGAAGATCCGGCAACTTTCGACCCAATCGTTCCTCGAGTCTTTGACGGGTCTTTTCTACCCCATCATCATCAATGAGAAACTTGAATCGGGCTTTGGCCCGGGACACGCGATAGCGAAGATCTTCCTGCCATAGATCAATCAGGGCCCGAGCTACCTCCAAGGCCTCGTCCTTAGGGACAAACACACCAAGCGGTTTGGCAATCCGAGGGGTAGCCGAAAGGCCTCCTCCCACCCAGCAAGCATATCCTTCCTGGCCATCCTGAATCGTCCCCACCCATGCAATGTCATGAATTTCAGGCGCGTTGCAGTGGTAGGGACACGCGGCAATCGTGTGCTTGTGCTTGCGGGGAAGATTCCCGTACTGGCGGTTTCCATAAAAAAACCGAGCAAAAGCTTCCACCGTGGGACGCACATCGAAAAGCTCCTCCGGATCGATCCCAGCTACCGGGCAGCTGGTGATGTTCCGCATATTATCTCCGCAGGCTCCAGCTGTGGTCAGCCGATTTTGTTCGAGAAGGGCAAACATGGTGGGCACGCTGGAAAGCCGTACCCAATGAAGCTGGATGTCCTGCCGCGTGGTAAGTTCCCCCGTGTTATTGGCAAACTCTTGGGAGATTTCCCCGATGACTCGCAGCTTTTGGGGAGTCAAGATCCCGCTGGGAATTTTAATTCGAAGCATGAAATAGCCCACCTTGGGCTTATCGTGGTAGATTCCCCACCATTGCATCCGCAAGATGTCTTCTTCCGGGATTTCTTCGTACGGGATGGTGCCGTAGCGTTCGAGGTCGTAAATGACATCATATCCGTGCTTCTGCTGCTTGTATCGCTCCACGGAATTGCGACGAAGGACTTCGTCCCAGGTGGGATTTCCTCGTGCGCGAAGAGGAGCCGTGTCACTCATGTTTAATCTCGTAAATCTATCGTCTAGGTAGATAACTTCTCCTTTGCCTTTCGTCAATCGGGATATTCTCCTATTTTCCTAAACCCAAAAGGCCATTCCCCAAAGGACCAGGGACCCGGCCGCACTGGCTCCTGCGAGCCAGAGGAGCCAGCGTTTCTGGGTGAGCGCGGCCACGGATGTGACCGCGATGGCGATTTCAACCAGGGTAAGAGCTTGCTCCAAACGCCGGTGAGGATGGGTCAATTTTTCCGATAGCTCGTTAGCTTTTTCCGAGGCTTCGTCCAACTGCCTTGCTTTTTCTTCTAGTTCTTTCTTTTGGGATTGGTACTTTTGGAGTTTTTGCTTAAATCCCTCGCTAGCCGATTGGGGAGCGATTAGCATGGCAAGCTCCATAATGTGCTGTTTGGTGCTAACGGCCTGGTAGTAGTTCCAAAGATCTGTAGCGTGGGCCTTTTTTAAGATGGCATCATTTTTGGCTTCGAGGGCCTTGCGGAAAACCAACGATCCCTGGTAATTGATTATCGCACCACAGCAAGCGAGGATAGCTGTAAAAACGGCTAGCCACTGGTTCAGGCTGGCGTGGCCTTCCTGTGTTTTTCCTTCAAAAGGCGCTTCCGCAAGGGGGGTGTGTTCGGTTGGGTTCATGGCTGTCCGCTGGATTTTTCTATCCCGTTTGGGGAAACTGGCACAAGGGGATCTTTTTGCGTACAAGGGGGCCTTTTTGCAGGCGTTTCGAACCAAGGAGCGGCCCTGACAAAGGATAGCGACGACCCTGCAAGCCCCCAAGACTTGTAGTGTCCCGAGGACCAGCTACAAAAGGACCCTCAGTTCAGTCGGCCCAGCGCTTTGGGACGATGTGGGTTCTGCTAACTCGGTTGCTGGCGGGATCGTTGGGTTGCCCGGCCAAGGACAAAGGGAGTTCGGCGTGCTCTTTTGTATGGTGTCTTGGCTTTCTCGGCCGGACAGCAGTCGGCGCTCAAACGCTTGGGTCCCTCGGTGCTTTTCTTTCTTGAAGGTCTGCCCAAAATGGACGCATAGGCGACTTTTCATCCACCAAGAAGAGGATCGGGAAGGAGCAGCTTAAAAAAACTGGGTTTGAAACCTCGTCCCGTTCATCCTAAAAGAGGCTGGCCACTTTGGACGATTCAAAAGTCGCTCCCAGTGCGTGCCGAGGGAGTGCTCCTCGGGCCATTCCCTTTGAGAATTCGAGGCCAGGCAACTCTCCGCGGGGACTGTGCGTTAGAGTATACCCCGAAGCGGCCTAGGCGATAAGGATGAGGGTGATTTTTGGGGTCGACCTTCCTCAGAAAGCTAGAAAAAGGCCGCGCAGGGACAAAACCCGCCGTAGCCGCAAGCCCGGTCGGGCGATAGCTCCGAAGTGGCGCAAAAAAGGGTGATCCTTACCGTGCGGCTCGTTTTTTCGCAGCGTTCCGTCAAGCGCAAGGCTCCCATAGGACCTTTTTATGTCCTTCCTTCCAGGACTCGATAAACCCTACCACAAGAGAATACTTTGGACGATCCCAGCTTTGTTGGGGTACTTGGTCAGCGCGTCGTTTTGCCGCGGGTACGTTTTCTTTTTTCGGAAAAGCTCTAGCTATGGTAAGCCTGTAGGGGCTTGCGTGGTCCCCCTTGGAGCCCAGGCACCCATCTGCCCCGAGTCGTATGCTTCGCGATGGCCAGCATCGGTTCGCTGCTCCTCGACTTGCGAGCCCACCAGGTGGCAAGACCTTGCAGGTGGGCAGCTATTCATTACCGGAAGTCCGACGAGCTCCCATCCGCCTTTGCGCGTAAAGCAAAAACGGGTTAAGCCGCAGCGTTTCTAGAGCCCGGTTGTCAAAACCGGAGTTGCCAACGCATAAGAAAGGCATTTTCGGTTTGGGTCTTACGAGAGGCATTTGCCGTCCCGGTCCCTGTGGGAATCCCTAAAAGGACATCGCGATCAAAATCAGTGTGGGCAAATTGGAACATGACTTTTACATTTTGGTCCCAGTACCAGTTAAGTCCCACCCTCCAGGCTTTTGCCCATCGTCCGTTGGTGTCAGGATCCGCCAGGGACAGTTTCCCCCCTTGGAAAGCATCCGGGTCAATCCAAAGCTCGTCGTAGCGAGCGACCAGCTGCCAGGCTCCCCAACCTCCTTCCGCGGTCCAGGGGTGAAACGGGTGCTTCGGTGTAAGACCGTCTTTGTAGGTAAACGGCTCTCCAGTAAGGGTGTAGACTCCCTGGACCCCCCAGGCTTCGTTTTGGACATCTTCTGCCAACGGCAAGCTTGGCCGCGAAACGGCTTGCCGGGAGACGACATACTCCGACAGGAAAAAGAAGGGCCCCGCAGAAAGATATCCTCCCGGGTTAAATCGTGTATGATCGCCATCGGCAAAGGCATCCGAGCGGTACCGAAAAAAGATTCGCTCTGCCGGAGTGACGTACCCGGAGGGCAAAAGATTGGCCGTTTTTTCGGTTCCATGGGAAAAGCCAAAAGCCAAGGCAAGGTCGTTTAGCCCGCGGGGCTGCAATGGTTGGAGAGGATGGACAAGTAAGCGACCGGCAAACTCCCGAGAAGTATCGAAGTCAATGTTGCTTCCAACCTGAAAGTCAGCTGCTCCGTTGTAGGCGCCGAGCCGCCACTCAACGATTTTGTCCACAAGTTCCCCGTGTGCCTCGATCCCTACAATTCGTGTAGGCACAAGCTCGGTGGGAAAACCAACATCCACAAACGGCCGCCACTCGGCATCTTCCAGTCGTTCGAGGCCCAGGGGGCTTTTAAATTTTCCCGCACGTACTTGGAACTCGTCCCAGTAGTGGACGTTGAGGTAAGCGTAGTAGAGAGCGATTTGACGCCCGCTAAAAAGGGTGCCGACCTGGCCAAATTCGGGCATGATCCGAAATTCGTAGTGATCCCAGAGGGTTCCGCGCAGATCAGGCCGTACGCGTCGCAGGACAAAGGAGCTGCCGTCGTCGGGCGCGGTTAGGGTTCGATTATCGACCTGCAAAAGGCCGCCGATTCGAAGCCAAGAGCTTCCATCAGGGGACTGGAGGCGAATCCCCTTGGCGTCGATCACTAGAGGAGGCTTGGAGGCTTGCTTTTTTCCTTCGGGGCTCTCTTCTTTCTGGCCGTAGTCCTCTTCCAGCTGCTGGACTTTTTTACGCAACTTGCCGAGTTCCTCCCGGAGAGCTTTTAGCTCGGAGTTTTGCACCGGAGGATTCGAGGCCCTGGAGGGGCGGGGTTCTTGGAAATACGAGCTGGTTTGGGGGGTGGAGGAAAGCTGATCCTCTCCGTGCAGAGCCAAAGGGGCCAGTGGGATTAGAAGTGGAAGGATAGCGAGAGGGAAGCGGGCAGGAAAAAAGGAGCCAAAAAAAGTATCACGATTATATCGCTGATATATTGTTAACTCACCTGTTTCTCTATTCATATCACGATCGTATCGCTGATATATTTCTCTGTCGACTCTCTTCGTTTTCCCACGGCTGTCCGCACCCTCTCCCGAGCTGGCTCCCTCCGTTGCCCCAATTCTTTCAAAGACTTCCCCACCGGCTTGGGTTTGTGCTCGGGGGCAACTTTGCCTATGATGGTTTTTGTGACCCTAACGCGACGTGGCAAATACGCTTTGCGCGCGCTCCTTTACCTGGCTCGTCATCGAGAACGAGGGCCAATCTTAATCCACGAGATTGCCGCGCAGGAGCGCATTCCCAAAAAGTTCCTCGAAGCCATTCTTTTGGAGCTCAAAAATACCGGTGTTCTCGTGAGCCGGAAGGGCAAGGGAGGGGGATACTATCTTGAACGAGATCCCTCGACTGTTTCCCTTGCTTCCATCCTCCGCAGCCTCGATGGCCCGTTGGCTCCCGTTCGCTGCGTAAGCCAGACAGCGTATGCTCCTTGCGCCGACTGCCTGGATGAAGCTTCCTGTGTGTTGCGGTCGGTCATGGCAGAAGTACACGAGGCGATCCTTGGAGTTCTGGAAGGTCTTTCCCTTCAAGACCTAGTCGAGCGAGAGGACCGGTTGCGCCTTCTTACCTCTTCCGTTCCCACGTTCGATATTTAAGAGATAGGGTAATGGCTCTTTTTCCGAAGACGCGGAAAGAACCAAGCCCTGGAACGGAGAGGAAAAAAGGAATCTCAGCCGCAACTCCCTTCGGAGCGAAAAGCAAAGGGCGAAGGGAGGCTCGTCAAAGCCATTGGACTTCCTCTCTCTTCAGCTAAAGCTATGCCTCCTCGACTCGCATGGCAGCTTCTTCCCCACTGGTCACAGCACCTTCAATCGTCGCAGGCAGACCGGTATTGGTCCAATCCCCCGCCAGCCAGAAGTTTTTCCAACCGGTCACGCACGGGGGACGGAGAACCTCTCGCTCGGGAGTAAGTTCCGGCGTAGCCGAACGGCACCGGAACCATAGGGATTGGAGAAGTTTGGCCTCGCCAGTGGTTGGCAGATGTCGCTGCAACTCTGAAAGAACAATCCTTTCCAATTTGGGAAGGGAACCGGCCAGGCACTTGTCGGCTCGACTCGTCACAACGGCATAACTAAACCCTTGGGTAGGTGGAAGATCGTGCAAAAGCGTTCGATTAAAAACCCAGTGCACCGGTGAATCCACAAAGCCGATGACCGGCTCCTTTGTGAGAGGCCGGTCAAACCAGAGGTATCCGTTGAGGATACTGGATCGTCCCAGGGATCGACAACGATAGGCAAGCTCGCTCTCCGGAGGAAAAAGCTGGGCAGCTGCGTCCCAGGGAAGGGCGCAAATGAAGTGATCCGCCTCGATCACGTGGCCGTCGGAACTGACCACGTTTTTCACGTGGTCACCCGCCACCACCAGTTGCGTAACTTTGGTTCCGTAAAAAATCTCGCCGCTACAAAACCGGATCAACCGCGCAACCGGTTCTGCCAAAAGCTCTCCTAGCGGTACTTTGGGCAATAGGAGCCGGCAATCCTCTTCCGAGCTCCATAAGGATCGCAACACGGTCCGGCGAAAGAGTCTTGCGGAACACTCTTCAAGCCCCAGGTTGGTACTGGCAAGACAAAAGGGTTGCCAAAGGACCCGGATCCATTCTTCCGGCTGCCTTTGGGCCCGCAACCAGGCAGCGGCGGTCAGGGTTGGGTCAGGTTCTTTTCCTTCTCCAAGGGAGGACGCAAGCCGAAGGGCGGGGAAAAGGAAATCCTTTGGACTTCCCAGTTGGGATAGCGTCACAAGCAAGTGCCAGGGGCTGGGGAGTCGCCCCACTTGGATCCGTTTCTTTCGCTGTCCATCCATAAGACAGAGCCGTAACGGGAGGATCTGGATCTTCCTTTCCAGTCGAAACTCTTCCAATAGGGATCGCGTCCGGCGGTAGCACCCCAAAAGAATGTGCTGGCCAGTATCCAGTTTGACTTGCAAACGATGATCCCAGAAGGAGGCTGCCCGACCACCGGGATAGGCCTTGCATTCCAACACTTTCACTTTATGACCAGCTTGGGCGAGGCGGACTGCCGCCACCAGTCCTGCAATTCCTGCTCCGAGCACGACGACGTTTTTGGGAGACCTAGGGAGCCTGACCTTGCGCTTTTCTCTCCAGTAAGCCTTGGCTAGGCACCAGAATTTTTCCCCTCGGGACAGGTTGACCTTGGCACCCCGGATCGGAAACCCTTTCTGTCGGAGCTTTTCAAGAAGTCGCTGGTAACAACCTCGCATGAGCTCCGACGCCATGAGGTTTAGCCGTTCTTCTTCTGGGATCAGACGAAGCGAGCGCTCAAAATAGTGGCGTGCTCGCCAATACTGGAGAAAAAGAAGGTCTCGAAGACCGGGGGTTATCTCTCCCTTGAGAATCTGCGATTCCGTAACGGAAAATTCCTTGCATTCGTCTAGGGGAAGATAGATTCGGTTGCTGGCGGCGTCCTTACCGATATCCCGGAGGATATTCGTCAACTGAAAGGCCATTCCCAAAGCATGGGCATAGTCGTTTGCTTGAGGGTGACTGCACCCGAAAATCCGAATGCTCACTAGCCCCACGGCACAGGCTACCCGGTAGCAGTACTGCTGGAGCTCCTTGAAACTGGGGTACCGCTGGATGTCTAGATCCATTCGAACCCCGGCCACGATCTCGTGCAACAACTCCTTAGGAATCTGATAGGTTTCTACGATCTCTTGAAGCTCTTGGCCGAGTGGAGACGACGCTTCCTTGCGATAGAGCCGCTCAATCTCCTCTTTCCAAAACGCAAGTTCCCGCTCTTTTTCTTCACGGCTCAGAAGAGGGCTATCGGCGATATCGTCCACGCAGCGGCAAAACCCATAAAAAATGATCATCGCTTCCTGCCGCCGGCGCGGGAGACAATAGAGAGCCGTGGCTAAGTTGGACCCACTGCGACGGGTGAGGGTTTTACTGGAGATTTCTCCGGAGTAGCCGCCCATAGGTTTTTCTTTGGGCTAAGTTGGTAGCCCAGGCAAAAGGAGGCTTGGGGTCTCTTCGTGGGAGCTTTCGGAAATAGCTCCGCATGGGCGCATTGTCGGCTTGTGAGAAACGCAAGGCAAGTTATTAGCAAGGGGGTTTGGATAGCGGTTCACTATGAGGAAACTTGAGTTTACCCTCCTTTGCCTCTCTTCCCTTTTCGTCATTGTGGATCCTCTAGCGGCCATCCCTGCTTTGCTCTCGATGACCTCTAACTCTACTCCTTCCCAAAGGGAACGCACCGTACGCGTGGCCACCGTCGTTACCGCTGCCGTCCTTCTGTTTTTTGCCCTTTTTGGTAGGATAGCCTTCCGGATCCTTGGAATTAGTCTTCCGGCTTTCCAGATCGCCGGGGGCATCGTGCTTTTTTCCATCGCGTTTGACATGCTGCGGGCTCATCGGTCCGCGATTCAGGAGACACTCGAGGAACGGATTGCTGGGGAAGCGGAGGAAGAGGCGGGGATTGCTCCGCTAGGGGTTCCCATGCTGGCGGGTCCAGGAGCCATTTCTACGGTTATTTTGCTCGAACACAAAGCCGCGGATTTTGTAGAAAAAGCCATTGTATACGTGTCGATTCTTACGGTGGCCGGGTTTTCTTACCTTGTTCTTGGGATTGCAGCACGAAAGGGAAGCCCCTTATTGGGACCTCTTGGATTTAAGCTTTTGACGCGCCTGATGGGTCTTTTGCTTGCGGCCGTGGCCGTGCAGTTCATCTTGGACGGAGTGTCTAGCTACGGGCAAGGCACTCTCCCGTAGGACTAAGGGTGAATGTTCTTGTCCGAGAAGGAAAAATGGAGCAGCGTTAGGGCAAACGGAACGCTCTCATGGGACCTATCGGTTCGTTTATCGAGCATCATTTCCGGCACTTTAATGCTGCTACCCTGCGGGAAGCGGCTCGTGCCTATCGGGATCATCTGGAGCGCGGGGGCAAGATGCTGGTCACCATTGCCGGCGCGCTGAGTACGGCCGAAATCGGTCTGACGCTAGCGGAGATGATCCGACAGGAAAAAATCCATGCCATCTCGTGCACCGGTGCCAACTTGGAGGAGGATCTTTTTAATCTGGTGGCCCATAACCATTACCGCCGGATCCCCAATTTTCGGGAACTGACCGCTGAGGACGATCGACGACTCTGGGAAGAGCATCTCAACCGGGTGACCGATACGTGTATTCCTGAAATGGAAGCCATGCGGCGGATCGAGGGAGCTGTGCTGGAGCAATGGATGGATGCCGACGAGCGAGGAGAGCGTTTCTTTCCCCATGAATTTCTGTGGAAAGTTTTACAATCGGGGAAGCTCAAGGGAAGTTACCAGGTCGATCCGAAGGATAGCTGGCTTGTGGCAGCCATGGAAAAGGAGCTATTTATGGTCGTACCCGGTTGGGAAGATTCGACTCTCGGAAACATGTACGCGGCCCATTGCCTTGCCGGGCGGATTCGTAATCCGCTGACAGTTAAGACAGGTGTCGAATACATGATGGAGCTGGGTCGGTTTTATTCCGAGGTCACACAACGGGCACCGTTAGGTTTCCTTCAACTTGGGGGTGGAATCGCGGGAGATTTCCCCATTTGTGTCGTGCCCATGTTACGGCAGGATCTTGGAAGGGATGTGCCATTTTGGGCGTATTTTTGCCAGATTAGCGATTCGACCACAAGTTTTGGTTCCTATTCTGGCGCTGTGCCCAACGAAAAGATCAGCTGGGGGAAACTGAGCGTGGACACCCCCCGTTTTATGATTGAATCGGATGCTACGATTGTAGCGCCTTTGCTTTTTGCCTACATCTTGGGCTGGTAGGGAAACGCTCTCGAAACAACCGTTGTGCTCGGGAAACCCAAAGGGAAGTATGCGGACAGTTGTGCGGATGACTGCGGAAAACTTGCCCTGGCAAAAAATCCTGGTGGCAAAAGGAGCTCTCCAAGCCCGTCTTTGGACGCAAAAGGGAAACTTGGGGCACACGGGACGCTCGTTCGACTAAAGGGTTGCCAAGAGCGAAACAAGATAGCGACCCATAAGGCTTTTTCATCAAAGAACATCCGAATCAAGCTGAGTGCATCGGCCAAGCGGCAGCCTACTGGCTATAAGACGGCTTGGCGGATGCGGGACAAGGTGCGTTTGCCTTTTCGCCAGGGTGGTTGCCGACCGGAACGGTACTCGTGGATGCGTAGCCGGAGCGGCCTGACGGCCTCGCCCACTAGGCGCGGGTGTGCAAGCGCAGATCAAAAGCGGGTGGAAAGAGACACGTGGTTTGGGTTCTCCCAGTTGGCTCTTCAGGCAAACCGTTGTGCATCGTCAAGGCTGTCAAGGAATCGGCTCCGGGACGGAGGCCCATGGGAGCGCGCTCGTTGGGCAGGTCGGTGATCCGAAGGTTGGAATCAGCCTGGTGGGGAGCATCGCGACCGGTTGATGCACTTCGGCTTCGGGTACCGGGAAGCGGCATGGGCCGCGCAGAGTCGATCCATCCTGGTGGTGGATGCCAATGAGATGATCGAGGATATCCTCGCGCGACCTGGATGAGGAGATCCTTTCCTTGTGTGCTAGGCTTTTACGAGAAAGAAATCCGCGCAGAACCGCGCCAAGAAGGCGCTCCAAGCGATCACATGAGGAAGCTCGCTCTTTTGCCTTTACTAGACCCGGTTGGGGGTGACGATCGAACAGAGAGGTTACTTAACACTTCTGCGGGGCTCTCCGGGGGGTGAAGGGGAGTTTTTTCTGCCACATCCGGGCTTGTGTTTCGCTCAAAGAAACGTAAGCGAGCCTTCCTGCGGCGGTTTGGCTTGACCGCCAGGGAGTTCCATGCGCGCTCCAGGTCCGAGCTTCAAGGAAAGATCGCTTCGAGTGGCGCCAACGGCGACCTTACCTCCGAGAGGAAGCTAAGGAGGAAATCCGCAGACCGGGAAGGCTGATCCGCAAGCTCGAGGAGAAGAAACCCGGATCAAACGTTTTGCAGGAGAAAAACTGGTGGCTTGCCATCTTGCGGACGAAGCTTGACGCGCCCTGGGCTCCTCAGGAGTGACAAGCGGGTGCGTCTTTATTTCGGTTCCCGCCGCCTCTTCCCGTATCCCGCAACGAGCTTTCCTTGGAAGAACACGGATACGCCAGTCGCGCTAGCTGGAAGAGCAAGTGGCAGCCGGAGTAAAGCAGCCCGTTCGATGTGCTGGGGTCCAAGGAAAAGACCGCCGGGAACCACTTCTGCTAAGCCATGGTATTCCCGGATGGCGACTTGCGGCTGCTGGCGGAAAGGGAAGTCCGAGTGAATAGCAGGTGCTTAGAAGCCTGCGTTTAGGCTACGGCCAGGAGGCGGTCCTCCAGGTCCTCTCTGCGAGCCGGATGGTGGCCCCGCCAACCAAGAGCGAAAAACTCGTCCGAAAGCGGGAGAGTTCCGCGGTAAAACCACCGCTTCGCGCGCAACCGAAAAGGGTGGCGGGTGTTTGCCGAGCGTCAAGGCGCGGACCCCTGTTCGTTGGTGACACGCCGCCTTCGCCGGAACGGTTGGCATCGATAGGAAGCAGGATCATCTCGCCTTGGCCGAAACGGACCGCCTTGGCAATCGGGTGGATGTTCGTCGGATCCGATCGAATCTCTATGACAAGAGCGAAAAGAAGGCCAAAGCCATTTTGGAGGGATGCGTGCAAAAAGATCGCCCAGGCTTGTGCCGAAATGGGGCAAGGCGGTTGTGAACGAACCATTGGATCTTTGCAAAAGAAACCTCAAGCGCAAGTCAGTGGATCCCATTCGGGTTCGCTCGCTTTCTTCCTTGGCCTATGCCAAGGCGATCCCGATTGCTCAAGGTCGGCCTTTTTTTGCTGCCGGAGCCGGCGTGATCGAAGTCGACCTAGCCTACACGTCTGTGAGCGGCGCGGTCAACCACACGCGCCGTCATGGCATAAGCTCTAGGGAGGGCGCGGCCTGTGCAGTCGGCCTGGAGAAGATTGGGTCTCTCCGAACGCCCGTCGGTGCGAGAGGCGGTAGTGGACCACCTGCACCGGCGATCCTGTCACTTTCGCCCTGCCCGCAGGCAATCAGACGAAGTATGTGTGGTCGTTTCTGCGGCTGGGTTCGGAAGAGACTCAAAGCGGCGTAGGCAGCGCATGTCCGGTCGGGAAGAAATCGAGTGCCTCCGACGCCTCTGTTGGCGAACGTGCTGGAGTGCAGGCTACCGGGTTTTGTCGGTGAAATTCCGGCAGGCGAATCCTCCAGAGTGGTCTTCGGCCGGCGTTCGGGGCGATCTTCCCTGGTACGGAATGGGTGTCTATGGTTTTCGGAACGGTTCCGAAGAGCTTTTCCCTTTCTAGAGGGCTGACAGAGAAGAAGAGTCTCCCATGCTGATCAAACTAGGCGACTTCGGGATGGGTCCAGCGCGAGTATGTTAGTGATAGAACATCGGTTGAGCGGATGGAAGAAAGGAGCAGCGGAAAGGCCCTTCTTCCCTTTTGCCGGATGCATACGGGCATGATCTTCCTACTGGGTCAGGACAGGAGAGGGAACCGCATTCGTGCGGTCTGCGTTCCCCGGGGAGAAGCTCAGAGACGCGCATCGGCTGCTAGCGGGGAGTAAGACCTCCTGCTTCAAGGAGGCGGTCTTATACGAAGCAGTAAACCGGCAACACAAAAGCCTAGACCAGCGACGTCTCTACCCGATAGCGAGCGGCCGCCTCGAAGGTTTTTTTCCCTGTTCCCGGCAACCGCTGCGAACCTTCCCCCGAAGGGGACATGGGGGTTAGCCCATGTTCATAATGGCGACCAAGAGTGGCAAAACCGAGTAGCGCAAGGATCGCAAGGGCCCAAAGGAGCGATTCGGATTTCCCTTTCCCGCCGGAAGATTTCTCCATGGCAACATAAGAATTGCTCAAAACTTCTGTTTCGGGGAGGGAAAGTTTACGGTTTTTTGCCGGCCCCTTCCGGCGGCTGGACCCAAGCGTTTTTCCGACCGGGGTGCCCGCTCGGAAGGAGGCCATCTGACCCTGGGCGGTCTTCAAAACCAAAGCCTCCTTTGGTTCGGAGTAGGCTAGTGGGATGGAGGCCGGAAACAATTCTGGAATCCCCCGGCAATGGAAGCCTCGTGTGGATCAAGTTCGGGTCTACTGGCTAACCCAGGATCGCAGGTCTTTCGGAGAGGAGAGACCAAACATCCTGCGCAATTCGTTTTTGGCTTTCACAAGCCCCAGTAGCGGGCAAAGAGGGGGATAATGAGAATCGCCAGCACATTCACGACTTTGATCATTGGGTTAACAGCGGGGCCCGCCGTGTCCTTGTAAGGGTCCCCTACCGTATCTCCCGTCACAGAAGCAGCGTGCGCGCTACTCCCCTTACCCCCGAAATGGCCCTCCTCGATCAGCTTTTTGGCGTTATCCCACGCCCCTCCGGCTGACGTCATGGAGATGGCGACAAAGAGCCCCGTCACGATGGTTCCCATGAGCATTCCACCCAGTGCTTTAGGGCCAAGTGCCGGAACGGCGGCGACCAGAAAGACCGATCCAACGGGAAGAAGGGCCGGAAAAACCATCTCCTTTAACGCGGCTTTGGTGACGATATCAACACAGCGAGCGTAATCTGGTCGTTCCATCCCTTTAAGAATCCCGGGTCGCTCGGCCAGCTGCCGTCGCACTTCTCGCACCACCGCCCCGGCGGCCACGCCAACCGCGTTCATGCTCCTTGCGGTAAATACGTAGGGAAGAAGGCCACCCAAAAAGAGACCGACAGCTACCCTTGGATCTTGGAGCGTGAAGGAAAGTTCACCTACCACAGTCGAGCTTGTGTAATGCTTGAGCTCTTCCACGTAGGATCCAAAAAGGACCAGCGCAGCTAAACCTGCAGATCCGATCGCATATCCCTTGGTTACGGCTTTCGTGGTATTCCCAATGGAATCGAGCTCATCGGTCACTTCCCGCACGTGTGGGGGAAGACCGGCCATGACCGCGATTCCTCCCGCGTTGTCCGTGATGGGGCCGAAAGCGTCGAGCGAGATAACAATCCCTGCCATGCTGAGCATGCTCATCACAGCAAGGGCAACACCGTAAAGCTGGCCCAGGTTATAAGCCAAAAGGATGGCTCCCCCGATGAAAAGTACAGGTGCCGCGGTTGCCTCCATCCCGGTGGCCAGGCCAGCAATGATATTGGTCGCATGACCCGTTTCACTGGCGCGGGCGATCGCGACCACAGGACGCCGCTTTTTGGAGGTGTAGTAGTCGGTGACCAGCACCATGACTGCCGTCATGGCAAGCCCGATCCAGGAGCAGATACAAAACGAAAGACCCTGGTTCCCAAAAAGGCTCCGGCATACTGGGTAATAAACCAGGCCGGAAACCAGCGCGTTAACCAAGACACCCCCGGTGAGCGCTCGGCCGGGGCTGGCGGCAGAAAAGCTCACGTAGATAATCCCTGCCAGGGCTCCCGCCACGCTAATGGCTCCGACTAAAAACGGATAGATGACGAAAGGAGCCTGAGCTCCCGAGTGAAGGATCGCAACCAGGATGGCTCCAATCAAAGTTACAACATAGGTTTCAAACACGTCGGCTGCCATTCCTGCGCAATCTCCGACGTTGTCCCCCACATTGTCAGCGATGGTAGCCGGATTTCTGGGATCGTCTTCCTCGAGCCTCTCCTCGATTTTCCCCACAAGGTCAGCCCCTACATCGGCGGCCTTGGTATAAATACCTCCTCCTAGCCGGGCGAACACGCTGACAAGACTGGCTCCCAAGGCCAAGCCGACCAAAGCTCCCAGGGCTTCCTGGGTTCCGAACCACCGCAGCGTTGCCAGGTAGAATAGAGTCACCGAGGCAAGAGCCATGCCAACCACTAAAAGCCCGGTGACAGCACCTCCCTGAAAGGCAAGTTGTGTGGCTCGACTGCGCGAAACCGTTGCTGCCTGGGCGACACGAACATTGGCCATGACCGCCACCCGCATACCCACGTATCCAGCCAGTAAAGACGAGATAGCTCCTAGAACAAAGCCAACCGCGGTCCACCACCCCTTGAATAGGCCGATGGCCGCAAACAGGATCGCAGCGATGGATAAAACGCTCAGTAGCTGGCGTCGCAGGTAGGCTTGAGCCCCTTCATGGATGGCGGCCGAGATTTCCCTCATAAGGGGACTGCCCGCGTCACAAGCACGAACCCGCCCTGCAAGAAAGAGGGCACTGGCGATGGCCCCAAGGGCAGCCGCCAGGGAAACACTAAACCCATTGCGGATAAGAAACTCTTCCATACTCGAGTGGAACTGTAGTGATTACTCTAAAGATCGGGCAACCCAAAAGTTCTACCTTCTTGGGGGGTTCGCAATGGATATTGGCTTTCCAGAAGGATGACCCCACTGGGGTCTGCTAGAGTTACCCAAGGGTCCGGTTTCGACCGGGGCCGACGGTAGATATGGCGTGCAGTACTTCCTCGTTGAAGCGGAAGTAGGGGTAGGTTCACTCTTGCGGCCCGCCCGATCGCGCTGGGCATCATCCTGGCAAAGCTCATCCAACCGAGCGGCATTTGTTCAGTCCTCGATCGAGGGCCTTTTTTAAGGGGGCAAGAAAAGGTACCCAAGATTGGCAGCGGGTAGCTGCCCGCAAACGGCTCCATGGCTCCAGAATCTTATGTTTTTTTCCCTTCGTGCAGCTGGGTGTTGCCGCGATATTGCTCCGGAGATGGAGAACACTCGTGGACGAAGCGTGACGCGGCCTCTTTATCAGACGGGTTGCGGAGGAAGCTAGGAGCAGGCAAGAGGAAAGACCCAGGAGTCCGGCGGGTAAACGGCCGGATGCTGGGAACCGATGTTCCTCTTCTGGGCCATGATCTCGTTAGCTTGGAGCTTTTCTTTTGCGCGTTGCTCCTATTATTTTGCCTTAAAAGGAAAGGCTCCAATGTGGGCAGTTAGCTCAGTGGTAGAGCGTCTCGTTTACACCGAGGATGTCGGGGGTTCGAATCCCTCACTGCCCAGCCGGGTGAGCGCCATAAAGGCCCGGCGTTTCTTTCCAGCTGCTCCCCTTCCTAGCTTGGGAGCGCCAAAACGCTTTGAGATCGGGCGGCAAAGCACTTTGCAACCAGCGCCAGGTGCCTCGCCACCAAAAGCCTAAGGCGTGGGCATGGAGCGCTTGCCTTGGCAAAAGGAGCTTTTGGGAAAGCTCTACTGTCCATCCTTTGTCGATAAACTCTAGGAAGAGCTTGGGATCGGGCCCGTAAATCTTGTCGCCAACGATGGGAAACCCCAACAGGGAAAGGTGGGCTCGGATCTGGTGCAGCCGCCCCGTTTTCGGCCGGATTCGAACCAAGCTAAAATCTCCGGTTGTGGCCAGGGAGATCATCTCCGTGCAGGCCCAAGCCGCTCCCGGGACTGGGCCTTGACGAAGGGCGACCGGGTTTTTTTCTGAAATGCCCACCCTGCCTAGGGGTGAATCGATGATCCATCGATGACCCGGGGTCATCCGGCCCCAAACGATCGCCAGGTATTCCTTAACAACAACTCTTTTCTCCCACAGCCTTCCGAGAAGGGAGGCTACCCCCGGATGCTTGGCCACCACGACCAGGCCGCTCGTTTCTCGATCTAGCCGGTTGATCAGAGCCAGATATCCATGGGGTCGACTCTTTCGTAACTCTCTTATCAGGTTGGAAACGCGATTGTGCCCGCAGGGGTGGGAAAGGAGAAAGGGAGGTTTGTCCACAACCAGAAGTTCTTCGTTCTCCCATACAATCCGAAGGGGATAGGGGCAAGCCAACATGGGAGGATGCCTGGGTCTGGCTAGGTTAGGAACTAGGAGCCAAAAGCAGCAAGTTTATCCCTGGCGCCTCAGCAGGTACCAGGCCCCGAGGATTTGAGGGTCCAGGACGGAGAGCCGATATCAGTCGCCGAATCGACCATGGCGATCGGCCAAGCGGCCATGAGATCGGTGGATGGGCGATATCCGCAAAAGGCACAAACCAATGGAAACCCGTTTCAATTTGCCTTCAAGAGGCCTCGGCACCGGGGAGGCCTGCAACAGCTATTCTTTGAGGTGCAGCGCGACGACAGTGACGCCCTGTTGGGTTCTCTTGCAGGCCAAGAACGCGAATCACTTTGCCCAACGCTCAGGGCTGCGCAGGCGAGCTGGATCAGTCTTATCACCTGGATGAGGCTGCGAATAGGTCTTATCTGGTCAAAGACCAGAACCTTGAGACTCGCCCTGAAAAGATCGAATCTATGCCGGCTGGTCATGCGGTTTTCGCGATTCTTTACCCACCGGGGTTGGGAGGTCACCATCCTTTTGAGTGCGCGCCCCAGCGACCCTCGTGCTCTTGGCCTAACAGGGTCCGCCGCCGTGTGTTATCGCCACGCCGGTTGTGTTGGGCCTGGCGATCCGACGGATGCAAGGGGTGGGATGAGGGGATGATACTCTTTAGGCCACGATCGATACCCACCGCTTGGCGGCTGGTCGAGACTACGCCTTTTGTCTGGGCGAGAGGGTGCAGGAAGAAGGACCTATTACGGTACCTCAAGCCAGCTGCGGTTTTGTTTCCGTTCAGCCAGCCACATGGGTAGTGGCGAAGGATAAGGACGATTTCAACCCGTCTTGTCGCCGTCGCAAGGGAAACCACATCGAGCCCAATCACGCAAAAAAAACGGGTTTGGTGGGAAAAGGACTCGGGCGAAGCGTGCGGACCACGTTTTTTGGGCGCTTGCGAGGCATTGCGATACAGATAATCGTGCGACTCACACGGGTAGCCGCAACCGCCAGGCTCTTCCGAGTGTCATGGCGGGACAAAAGCGGAAGGCTCTAGTTCGTAGAGGCACACTGTTACCGAGCGGTAGCTATGAGGACGTTCCCTACACGGGCAAAGCGAGCCCAAGTCTTGCGGAGCGCAATGACCGTCTCGAGCCGTGCGACCAGCGGGTGCTTGGCGATCTTATCTGACCTAGTCAGCTTTTGTTTTCTCTCTCGAGATAGCATTGGATCGTCTCCTCGGAAACGCTCTGGGCAGTTGAACCAAGGTAGGAGCACGTCCAAAGGTTCAAGCAGGCGTCGCAACCGCGGGAACTCTCGCCACAGGTGGTGGGCTGACAGCGCTTCGGACAACGCTGCTATCTGGTAGGGGACAACCGTTGGATGACCGCGCACAAAAAGGGGCACATGGTCGGGCATCACGGCCGGATGCTCGACTGTCCAGCTTTGCTCATCGGCGACGGATGGGACAGTTTCCGCGGAGCCGCTATGCCACGGGTTGGTTCTGTGCCGGGTTTCGACGCTTTCGACACCAAATCAGGGGGTGCGGAACGAGGTGGATGGAATAGGCATCATGCCGGTACGTACGGTTCAGCTTGTTGGTAGAATGATCTAGGACAATCAGCAAGGCAACCGTCCGGCGAAAGAAGATTCGCGGCTCGACGAGGTAGAACGTTTCTTTTAGGCCTTTGGGGCCGTCGTTTTCATGCCCAGGAGCTTGTGAGCCATTCTGCTCGTTCATGAGGTTCCTTAGGGAGATTCCCTCCCCTTTTATCTCAGTAAGGGGCTCTCTTTCCTTGAGCTCCACCGGAAAAAGGTCTCAGGGCAATGGGCTTCCCTCGATTTCCCAACCTTCAAACCCTTGGAATGTTCCAGCTATCTCGGAACCACAACTCGCTGGGGAGGGTTCACCTGGCTTGTGGTTTTCTGTCACGTTGGGTGCACGAGCCGGCACGAATTGATAGGAAAGGTTGGACGCCCTGCAGGCAATGGGAGTAAAGTCTAGGTAGGGTTCTCCAATGCCTGCTACGCGTGAGGCACAGAATCATTTTTACCAGAAGAAAGAAGGTAAGGCACCATGCGATGTCAGAGGATCGTGCAGAAAAGCCAACCAAAGTGCTTTGGTTTCACATTCGTCCTTTTTGCTTTGCTTCCGTTATTGACCTTCACCGCCAGCCTAAGAGGTGCTCCGGAGGTTGGGGCTGATCTGTTAGCCTCGTATGTGGCCATCCAAAAGGCTTTGGCGGCTGACAAGTTTCAGCCAGTTCCGGCCGAGGCGCAGACCCTCCTTAGGATCCTTAAGAGTGACAGTTGGAAGGATGCTCCGAGCGCAGTTTGCCAGGCTGCCGAAAAGCTTTCCAACGCCAAGGATATCTGGTCAGCCCGGCTGGCGTTTAAGGAGCTAAGCACGTCACTCATTCCCTATCTCAAAAGCAAGGGGGTTAAAACGGGGCGCTACGTCATCGCTCATTGTCCCATGGTGGATGCAGACTGGATTCAAGAGGGGAAGGACGTTCGGAATCCTTACTATGGGAGCGAGATGCTGGAATGCGGCGAGGTCACAGGAGGTCTCTAGTTCGAAAAGGCAGTGGCGCTCCCGTAACCGGGTGGCTGGGCGGAGGTGGAAAGCGAAGCTTTTCGAAAGGAAGCTTGCTACCACCGAGAAGCTGCCTGCAGCGACTTCACTAGCAATACGGAGTACGAGCTTCAGCCATTCATTGGGACAAAAGGAAGCGGGGAGGGTTTGACAGGGGGCCCAGGGCTTTTGCGGACAGAAAAAGGAGCTGCCAGTGGTGGTGTCCCGGCAGAGGGGAGAGGGAGGCTTTTTCGGCGCGGGTTTGGGAAGAGTGAAAACGCCTGGAACCGGGCTTTGGAGAGCCGGAAACTTTGGTTGCGAGTACGACAGGAGGGATTTCCCTTGTCGGTGCCGAGGCGAGGCAGGCTAGAAATGAACGTTTTTTGAAGAGTTTTTGGGCTGCGCGGGTTTTGATAAGCTTCTACTATAAGACCTATGCGCTATCGAGAACTTCCTCGAACGGGACTGCGGCTTTCGGAAGTCGGTTTTGGGGTGTGGACCATTTCCACAGGATGGTGGGGGCGCGTCACGGAAGATGAGGCGATCCGGCTCCTGAAGATCGCGAGGGAACGCGGAATTACTTTTTTCGATGCAGCCGATGTTTACGGGTACGGGCTAGGGGAGGAGCTTTTGGGAAAAGCTTTTGGGAGCGACCCTGGTGTCGTGATCGCTACCAAGGTTGGGTATGATTTTTATGGAAGAGAAGGTTCACGATCGGATGATCGGGAGCTTCCGCAAAATTTTTCTCCCGCTTATCTTTGCAAGGCGGTGGAGGCGTGCCTACGGCGGCTTCGCCGGGAAACTATTGATATTCTCCAGCTGCACAATGTCCGGATGGAGCATGTGCGGGACGATCGGCTCTGGGAAACGGTTCGGAAGCTTCAAGAAGAAGGGAAAATCCGTGCTTACGGGGCTGCCTTAGGACCTGCGATTGGGTGGTTATACGAGGGAATTGAGGTGGTGCGGCGTCGTCAGCCTCACGTGGTCCAGCACATTTATAACATACTAGAGACCTATCCGGGCCGACAGCTTATGGATCAAGCAGGGCCTGGACCCACCCGTTACTTGATCCGTGTACCGCACGCCAGCGGGATGTTGGAGGGGAAATATACAAGTAAAACTACCTTTGGGCCGAACGATCACCGCAGGTTCCGGTCGAAAGAGTGGCTGGAGAAGGGTCTAGTGAAGATTCATAAGCTTCGCTTTTTGGAGCGAGATGGAAGGACCCTAGGTCAAGCAGCGATTCAGTGGCTATTGGAAGATCCTCGAATCGTTAGCGTGTTGCCCAATATCTACAACGAAGATCAGCTAGAAGAGTTCGTGGGGGCTTCCGAAGCCGTTCCTTTAACTGTGGAGGAACTTTCGAAGATTGAATCGCTTATCCAAAGCCAATTTGGTGTTGAACCGGAAAAGGTGGAGTATAAAGGAACCATGCACCCTCCGGAGGAACTAGCTTCCAGCCGGAGTGGATCTGACGGTTCGGCGGTCTAAAGATCGCAAAAAAAGGGCCCCAGCCCGCCGGTGGGCGGGTGGGCAACTCGTTTCCCCATCCTTGCTTCAGGACATCACCTGCGGAGGCTGGCAGCTCTCAACGCAAACCTTGCGCCGACGGATGGGGTTAGGTTTGTCGGAAGAGTGGTATCGGCCTCTCTCTTAGGAATCAGGCGGCAACTCTGGGTGAGGGGCTCTTTTGGGATGAGACTTCGTGCGGTCTCGGTAAGCAAAATAGAGATTCCTCCCGTACGGGATCCAGGTAAATACGTAGGCAAAAATAAAGACAGAGTCCCTTTTGTAGAGGGCGTAAGCTAGAAGCAGCAGAGAACCGAGCAGGCTGCAATACCAAAAAGCAATGGGGACGACGACGCGCTTGGCTCGTTCGCTGGCGATCCATTGGATGAGGAAACGGGAAAAGAAAAGAAGATTCCCCAGCCAGCCGACGACCTTCATCGGGTGCCATTGGATTCCGAGCCAATTCGTTGCGCCAAGAATCTCGTTCATAAGGGAGAAAGAAAGCCTTGCAGGGTTCACAGGGCCAGCCTGATTTTTCGGAGCTGGCTTTTTCTGCCGACACCCGCGGCTATGGGGACTCTTTGGGGTGGATGGAAAAGGCAAAAGTCTTTCGAGCGGGTAGAGTGGCGTCTTTAAGGCCTTTTGCCGCCCCGGGCAAGTCGGGTTTCCTTTTGGGTAGGGCGTCAATTGATCTAGTTTGGGAAGGGTGCCGATACCCAGGCCAGCGCGGTTTTTTTCGAGAAAAACCATGAGACCGTCCATGCAAGAGTATGCTGTGGTTGTTGGAGGGGGTCTTGCCGGAGCCGAGGCGGCGTGGCAGCTAGCCCGCAGGGGCATCTCGGTCATCCTGTACGAGATGCGTCCGAAAGTCATGACCGGGGCACACAGGACAGGAAATCTTGCAGAACTTGTATGTAGTAACTCCCTGGGTTCCCAAGATCTTTCCACCGCCAGTGGATTGTTACAGGAGGAACTAGCAATCTTGGGTTCGCTACTTCTTACAGTGGCTCGCAACTGTTCAGTACCGGCTGGAACTGCGCTGGCCGTGGACCGGGAGATGTTTGCCATCACGGTAACGGAATATCTCCAAAGGGAGCCTTTGATCGAGATTCGCCGGGAAGAGGTTCTCCAGATCCCCACGGACCCTTTTGTGATTATCGCGAGCGGTCCTTTGACAAGTCCTTCCCTTTCCCGCTCTCTGGAAGAAGTAGCTGGAATGGGGCAGCTCTTTTTTTACGATGCGATTGCACCTCTAGTCGAAGCCGATTCGATTCGGGAGGAAGTCTGTTTTCGGGGTTCCCGATACCAAAAGGGGGAACTACCCGGGGGAGACTATTGGAACTGTCCTTTATCCCGAGAGGAGTATTTCCGTTTCATTGAGGCCTTGCGCACGGCCGAATGTTTCCCTTTACCGGAATGGGAGAAGGAACAGCTGCGTTTCTTTGAGGGGTGCCTTCCGATTGAAGAACTGGCGCGGAGAGATCCTCTAGCTCCTGCCTTTGGGCCGATGCGGCCAGCGGGGTTGCGGGACCCGAGGACCGGGAAAAAGCCCTTTGCGGTGGTGCAACTCCGCCAGGATAACGTAGCCTGTTCTCTCTTGAATATGGTCGGGTTTCAAACCAACCTGAAATGGTCTGAGCAGGCCCGAGTGTTCCGGTTGATCCCGGGTCTGGAGACAGCTCGCTTTGCTCGGTTTGGTCAGATGCATCGAAACACCTTTCTTTGCTCCCCAAAACTTTTGGAACCGACGTTAGAATTTCGCGGCAGACCGGGTCTTTTCTTTGCTGGCCAGATCACTGGGGTGGAAGGATATGTCGGCAATGCGGGGACGGGGTTGGTGGCTGCCATCAATCTGGCACGTCGCATCTGGGGTATACCGCCACGGGTTTTCCCCAGGGAAACCATGCTTGGGTCCTTGCTGTGGTACGTGACGCACGCCGGTCCCGAAACCTTCCAGCCAATGAAGGCCAATTTTGGGCTTTTGCCGCCCTTGGAAACCAACCTTCGGGATCGGGAGCTGCGTCATCGCGCTTTAGTGGAACGGGCTTTACAGACGATGCGAGAGTTTGCGGCGGAAATGGCTTTGGAAGAGCAAGCAGTAGCTAGGCTTTCCAAGAAGGGAGCTTTGATAGGAAGTTAACGGGGTGCTGGAAAGAAGAAGGTTTTTTTCGGGAGCAAGGCGATTTGGACGGGCGGAAAAAGGTTTTGGGTATCTTGGAGAGAGGCTTTTTAGGGATCAGGGGAAAAAGGAGAAGCATGCCTCACGGTATGCAAGGCGACTCTGCCTTCGGAGGTCCCAGCGCATGGTCTTGCATATGCGAACAGGCGACCTCGCACGCGTCCAAAAAGGCCAAAAAATCGGCCATATGCTCCCATCGGTCGTCGAGGGTCGACGATGTAAACGTCAGGACCGCTGTGACGGGGATTGAATAGGCCGCCGCGGGAGGTTTGGGATCCTGCCATGATCCATTTTCCATCCCTCCTAGCAGCTAGGAAGATCATGACATGGGTGACAGGAGACTTTCGTTTCGGCCGATAGGTGCGTTCCCAAAATATGAGGTCCCCGGGTTGTAACGTCTGGTCTAGGAAATGGGTTCCTGAGGAACCGGCCACACCTTTGGGCACCTCCCACGCTCGGCCTAGCGTTTTTAGTCTCTCGTACTGGTCCGAGGCTGTCCTCCCAAGATCGACTCCCATCACCTTCCAGTAGAGATACCGGGCCGTGTTGGAACAATCCATGACCCATTGGCCTTTGCCGCTGGGTGCACGCAGGCGATCTCCGTAGGCAATGCCGCGCGCTGCAATCCTGCGTGTTTCCCAGTAGATACGGTTTCCAAGGGAGGGGGATTTTTCCAACACATGCCTTTTGCGAGGAGCTTCCGGGGAGACGTTGGATGGGGAAAGGGGGAAAAACTCTTTAGGGCGGTTTGCCCTGCTAAGAGAGGTTCGAGGAAGGGAGGAACGGCCGGAAGTTTTGGGTCGAGTTTGACGTTTTTTTCCCTTAGGCGCGGTGCTGGACTTTTTTTCTTTCTTTTCCGCGGTTGCCTTGGCTTTGGCCGGAATCTTCAGCACATCTCCTGGGTGGAGAAGATCGCTTTTCAAACCGTTGGCTTCTTTGAGGTCTTCTACGGTAACCTTAAATTTCCGCGCGATCTTCCATAAGGAGTCACCGCTACGCACCGTGTAGGTTGTACCGGTCTCTTCCTTGGGAGGGGTGGTCGAGGAAGGGGGAGAGGTGGGAGCTTCCGATGGCACATTCGGGGAGGGCGGGCTTGGGGGAGTCGTCCCCTCAACTGGAGCGGGAGGAGGGGGTGGCGGGACGGAAGGTAGCGGGCTTGTCTCTTGAGCCCGTAAAGAAAACCCTATGGAAACGAGCAAAACCGACAAAGCGCAAACAGAGGTTCTCATAGTCATAGCTCGCCCATCCTAGCCGGGTGCGCGTCGGATGAAATGCATTTTTGCTCGAAGTCGCAAAAAACTGGGATTCCCTTGGATCTCCAAAGGCAGGGTTGGAACGTTGAGCTTGCGGTTTTCCCAAACGGCGGGCATCCGAATCAATTCTTTCCCCATCGCAAAAAAAGGAGTTCCTACGAGAGGGAAAAAACCGGCCCAACGAGATGAAATCCGGTAGCGACGCCCGGGTGTCTTACAACCGGGTACGTTTTGGGCTATGGCAAGCCCGCTTTTGAGGCAAAGACTTGTCCCTTTTTGGGCATGGGGAGCTTCATGTATTCCCGGGACCGCGTTAGAGGATGGGTTTCCTGCGAGCGCCGGAAACGTTTTTGTCACTAACATTTTCTTTCGTTTTGTCTCGGTCTGGCGGGTGGGACGAACCTTAGCGCGACGCGGGGGGCAAGACACTGTCGCTAGCGCGTGGTTTCCCGGAGGTGTTTCGGGGATGTCGCAACGTGGCCGAAAAGGTTGCCAAGAGCTAAAACGTATAGGGAGATATAGCGGCTGTGTATGGGGGTAATATCAGCATGAAGTTTAGCGCATGGGCCAAGCGGCAGGGCGCCTGCTACAAGACGACTTGGCGGATGTGGAACGAGGGATGTTTGCCTCTTCCCTCAGAGAATAGTTGCCGACCGGGACGAAAATGGTGCATGCGGCGGTGCCAGCGGCCAATGGCGTGGCTCTTTACGCTGGGGTGTGCAAGCGCCGATCCAAAAGCGGATTGAGACGGGCCATTGGCTTTGGTTTCTCTGAGTTGGCTCTCCAGTAAACCGTTGCGGGTCCTCAAGCCCGTCAAAAACGTCGGCTCCGGGATGAGCGACCATGGGAGAGGGCTCGTCGGCTGCCCCGTGATCCAGAGGTCGGTGTCATCGTGGTCGAGTAGTGCGACCGGCTCGTGGGTTTCGGTTTCGAGTACCGGGAAGCGGCATTGGCCACGCTGACTCGATCCATCCTGGTCGTGGATCCCAACGAATTGACCGACGATATCGTGTGCGAACTCTGCATGAGATCATGGTTTGCTTGTGTGCCAGGCTTTACGAGAAGAAATCCGCGCCGAACGGTGCCAAGAAGGCGCGCTCGCACAGGGAACGCATGAAAAAGCTCCCTCTTTTTCCTCACCACACGCGGTTGTGGGTGAGGAATCCAACAGGGGGCGTTGGTTAAGAGCTATGCGGCGCTGTGCGGGCGGGTAAGAGCGGAGTTTTTTTGCCAGATGCGGGCGAGCGTTTGGTTGAAGAACCTTAAGCGATCCTTCCTCTTGCGGTTTCGCTTGGCCGCCCCAGAGTTTTGTGGCTTCCGGATCGGGAGCGCGAAAAAAGATCGCTTTGATCGGCCAAGGGCGGCCTGAGCTCATTGAGGAAACTAACGAGTGCATCCAAAAGAGTACAAAGGGTGATCCGGAAGCTCGACGAGAAGAAGCCGGGATCAAACGTTTTACACAAGAAAAAGCGGCGGATTACGATCCTCTGGACCAAGCTTGACGCGCTCGTGGCCGAAGAAAAGTCCCGAGGGGGTACGTCTCTCTTTCGGTTCCTGCCGCTTTTTTCCCGGAAAAAGTTTTGCTTGGAAAAAAGCGGGTAGGCCAGTCAGGCGGACTGGAAGAGGGATGGGTAGGGGGATCGGACGAGGCAGTTCTTTGTAATCGGACTTGAAGGACAAGACCGCCGGCAACCAGTCCTGCCAAACCACGCTATCCCCGGACGGGAGCCTATCGGCTACGGTTGCCGCTGCCGAACAGAAGGGCAAGTCCGAGTCAGTACCTAGTTCTTGAAGGCGTGTGCTTTGGCCTACCGCCAGGAGGGGGTCCTCCAGGCCCTCTCCGGAAGCCGGATGGTGACCAGGAGAACCAAAGAGGGGGGAAACTCGTCTGGAAGCGCAAGACATGGCGGTAAAGCTACCGCTTCGTTCGGGACGGGAAAGGATGGCAGGTGTTGGTCGAGCGTCGAGGTGCGGAACGGATTCCTTCATGACGCGCCGCCTTGCCGGAACGGTCGGCATCGAGATTAACGAGGATCATCTCGCCTTGGTTGAAATGGGACTGCTTGGGCAATTTCGTGAGAATCCGCTGGATCCCACTGAATCTCCACAGCAAGAGCGAGGAAGAAGCCAAAGTGATTTTTTAGGGATGCGTGCAAGGAGGTTGGCCAGGGTTGTGCAGAAATGGGGCAAGGCGCTTGTGATCGAACGATGGGATCTTTGGAAGAGGAAGCTTAAGTTTGAGTCGGTGGATCCCGTTCGGGCTCGTTCGCTCTTTTCCTTCGCCTACTGGCAAGGCGATCGGGATTGCCCAAGGGGGGCGATTTTGCTGCCGGAGTCGAGGTGCTTGAAGTCGACGCGGTGTACACGTCTGTGATCGCTGGGGTCAACTACGTGCGCCGTCACGGCGGGAGTTCTAGCTAGGGCGGCGCTTCGTGCCGTCGCCCGGAATAGATGTAGGTCTTTCCGAACGCCCGTCGGTGCGAGAGGCGATCGTTTTTACCCGCACCGGCGGCGGTTATGTGACCTTCGCTCCACCCGCAAGCAACCGGACGAAGCATGTGCGGTCGATTCTCTGGCGGGGATTCGGAAGAGACTCAAAGCCGCGTATGCAGCGGAATAGCCGGCGGGTTGGCAATTGGCTGCCTCGTTCATCTCTCTCCCCGAAAACGCGGGACTGGGCGCTATTTGGGCTTTACCGGTGAAACCCTGGCACGCGAGTCGTCGGCCGCACCGTTCGGCTGGCATCCCGGAGGATCTTCCCTGGTAGGGGAATGGTTGTCTATGGTGTTAGGAACGGTAGGCGAGGATCGAGCGAGCCTCCATTTTGAGCTCTGTGATCAAACGTTCTACTCCTTGAGAGATCCCCCTTTTCCGATGCCAAATGGCTACAAGCGTTCGTTTCGGTGCCTCGCCAGCAAGCGGCCGGTACTGGAGGGAGGTATCCCGATCCTGGTGACAAACAATGGCGGGAAGAAGGGAAATGCCTTGCGCGGCGCCAATCAGCCGTTGGATCGTGCAGAGCTGGGAACACCGCGAGACAAGCTTTGGTTCCAGCCCGTGGGTGCGGCAAAAGCGGCTAATGAGTTCACCCAGACAGTGGATCTCATCGAGCAAAAGGAAACGCCTTCCTTTGAGTTCGGCTAGGGTGCATTGGGGTCGTTTGGCTAGCGGGTCAACTTGTGACAACGCGACATAAAAGGGTTCGGTTACAAGTTGTTCGATTCCGACCCGATCCTCCTCCACTGGCAGGGCGATGACCCCAAAGTCCGCTTCTCCAGAAAGAACTAGGCTGAGCACTTGCTGGGTGAGTCCTTCCTCCAGAAATACTTCCAGTTCTGGGTGCTGTTTTTTTATCCGCTGGAGAACGGGTGGGAGAAGGTAGGGGGCCACCGTGGGAATCGCCGCGACGGTGATTGGCCTCTTAAGCGAGGCTCGGCTTTCGGTAATCTCTCGCTTGGCGCTCTCAACCTCATGGAGGATGGCAAGGGCATGTTCGAGAAGAGTTTTCCCAGCCGGTGTCAAGAGTACCCGTCTCCCTAGCCGGTCGAAAAGACGCTGTCCAAGCTCTTGCTCCAGGTTAAGAATTTGCTGGCTTAACGAAGGTTGGGAAACGTGACAAAGTTGCGCGGCCCGAGTAAAGCTTCCTGTTCGAGCTGCCGCCACGAAGTACCGGAGCTGAAAAATTTCCATCGGTTTTGCCTATGGATTCTATCGAAAAGTCGTATTTGGCCAAGCTTCGAAAGCGGTGCCTCATTGAAAAACAGGGAGGCCCTTGTGCCCCCGAGAGGGCATACGGACTGATCATTTTTTCAAGGGCCTCCCGTATGGGGAATTCAATCCAACAATGAAAGGAGGTCGCCAATGTTTCTACGAATCGATCGTCTGCTTATTGAACTGCCTCGTCCTAAGGAAGGCAATCCGAATGCGGCGGCAGCTGTGCAGGAGCTTCTCGGAGGACGGTTCGGGGAGATGTCAACGGTTATGAACTATATGTACCAGTCGTTTAACTTCCGCGGCAAATCGGCTTTGCGACCGTATTATGACCTTATTGCCAATATCGCCACGGAGGAAATTGGGCATATCGAGCTGGTAGCCGCTACGATTAATCTCCTCATGACCGGGGTGTGTAAGGAGGGAGATCCAGCCTCAACACCCCTGGCTAGTGGACTTAACGCTCGCAACACGCATCACTTCATTGCAACGGCAACCACGGCTCTTTGTGGTAGCTCTATGGGAGATCCCTGGAGAGGAGACTATGTCTTTAGTAGTGGCAATCTTGTGCTCGATCTTCTCCACAACTTCTTCCTGGAATGCGGGGCACGCACCCAGAAGATCCGTGTTTATGAAATGGCTGACCACCCGGTCGCGCGTGAAATGGTGGGGTATCTCCTGGTTCGTGGTGGTGTGCATGCCCTGGCTTATGCCAAGGCTTTGGAGACGGTGACCGGGGTCAACGTAAGCAAGCTCCTTCCCATACCGAAAATTGACAATTCCCGGTTCCTGGACGCCAAGAAATACGAGGACAAGGGATACCATCGGTTCCTTTACCGGTTTAGCCAGAATGACTACAAGGAAATCGCCAAGCTTTGGCAAGGAACCCACCCCGATGGAGGGGAGCTTCGAGTAGTGGACGGTCCGCCCGAAGGAGGAGAAGTACCGGAACTGGAACCAGTTCCCGCGGAATTCGCACCGGGCATTGGTCCTGAAGAGCTCGCGGAAATCGCTAAGCGGTTGGGAGTGAAGTAAAGGGGAGGCCGCCCCTTGCGTAAAGAAAAAAAGGTTCTGGCTGGCTAGTCTAATCGAAAGACCTCGCGAGAAAAAATCCGGTCGCTACGCCCGGATGGGTGCGTCCCCTTTTCAGCCTAGGCACCCGTCCGGGCGCGGCCTTCCCGCAGGGTGACTCTTCCAGAGGTAGCTTTTGGGGAAATTTTCCAGAGAAGCTGTGTTCAACGTCAACGGCCTGGGCCTAAGAGGGCTTTGCGGGCGCGCGCGAGAGTGTTTGTTTTGCCGGGCGCCAGCCTTGCCCAAGGGCCCCACAGAGGTCCGAGTTCCAAGGGCGATCCCTTTATTCCTCTGAGCCTTTTTAGGTTGGATCGACTTGTCTCCTTTTGTCCTAAGCTTTCCAAAGGGAAGAAAGAACGGGGCAAATTCCTGCACAGAATGTGGGCCTTTTGAGAAGAAAAAAGGATCGCTGCGAGGAAAACAGAAAGTTTTTTTCAGCGAGTGTAGTTCGAGCGTCCTTCGGGCCGAAAAAGGTCAAACCAGCGGTTTACCAAGGAGAGTTTGAAGGATCCCAAGAGGGGAATTGTCAGGGTAGCGGAGGACTTGAGGGGAAACGAGAAAGGTTTGTTCCAAAAGATACTGTCCGGCATCGGCCGCATGGATCACCTGATCGGTAAAGCAGATCCAGGTGGTACCGGCAGGGAAGTCAAAAGCTTCTCGTGTTCCTTGTTTTTGATACCCTTCGTCTTCCTTGCCGAGATCGTGCAAGGCCAACATGTAGTGATCGTAGAGTGTGCGGCGGCCTCGGGTAATTCCCATCTTCTCCAGCAGCCAGGGTTCTAACCATGCTGGGGGACGAGCTCGAGGGAGCAATCGCCGCGCGTACTCAGCAAAGGGTTCTCCCATACGCCATTTCCGAGGTTTTCCTTCGGGGTTGACGTTAGAAAAGACGCGCAAAATTCTTTTTCCTTGCGTGGGTCGGGAGGGAAAAGCATCCGCGTGGAGGCGCGAATCATCCTTTCGGACGCTCATGGCTCGGCCTTGAATTTCAACGGGTCGAAAGCTTGTTCTTCCTTGCTCAAGCCCGCTTTCGTAAGAGGGAAAAAGCCTGCGGATCAGTCTCTGCGTCTGGCTGGCAAAGCGACCCAAAAGGGAGGCTAGAAGTTCCCGGCGAGAGCCTGCAGCCTCGGTCCCTTTCAGTTGTCCATGCACCGGGTCAAAACTAATATTTTTCGCTTTTTCAGTTGACCAGTAGGGAGAAAAAAAAGCCTTTTCCTCTTCCGAAAAAGAAAACGCAAGTTCCGGAAAATAAATTACCCGTCCCCCTTCCAAATCCTCTAGGAGCTCTTCGCGCGTCTCAGGGGAAAGCTCCGGCTCCCAAGAAGAAATGGAGTAGGTAATGACGTAACTTCCAGCTTGAGGTTTCCTCAAGGGTCTCATGAGTTTTATCGAATCCGACCGAACCAAGCCCTGTCAACCTATTTCCTCCGCTGGCCTCCGGGTCCTCTTTATGATCCAGGTGGATTTCCCAGCATCGCGAAAGATGGACTCCTGTGTTCTCGGGAATCCTCGCCAATCCCGTAACACCGCACTGCTAAGAAAAATCCGGGCTGGTGTACTGGCTCAGGCAGAAGCCAACCCGGTTTTCTGCCGGAAGGGTTCGGGAATCAAAGGGTCCGGCAGCTTCGCCTGACCAAGGAAGCGAGGATTTTCTGTGCTGTCTTCCTTGTGGGGTGGGGGCCTTTCCGGCCACGTGGGCCACAAGAGAAGGGCCCGCCATTACATCGAGCCACAATCACCTGTGGTTCGGGGTGGAGACGGAAAGAGTAACGACAAAGATTGAGCGTCCGTCGTTTCTCAAGGGCCTCCAAATGGTAAGGAAACAGGATAAGCTCTTCTTACCGGATCGCTGCCGTCCGTCGGAAGCCAGTCCGGATGATTCGTCCTGGCGGCGGAAGTCGGTTGCCGTCTTTGAGGAACCCTGGCGGATATGCGTAGGGCAGAGGAGCCTCTGCCTGCGCAGGGTGAATGAGCCAGCTATACCGGGGAGGATGACGGGGGGACCTGTGGAAGACTAGAGGCCGCACGGCACCGGAACTTTTCCTACGGGAATTCCGTGGCACGAAAAAGAATCTGTGTCGGATCGCTCGGTTCCACGAGACGCCAAAGGGCATGGTGGTGTGCTGGAGGGTCGTGCGGGGAGGGAAAAAAACGCGGTGCGACAGAGACGTGCTCTACCTGTGGCGCCTAACCGGGGGGATTTCTTTCAAGGATCGGGATGAGACTAGTTCGACCTGGGAGAGGCGCTTCCTTCGACCCCAAAACTCCACCCTGAACTGGGCCCGGCGCGGGCGGGTCTAGGAGGAAAAAAACTTGAGGTGCCCGGCTTGGGCGTAGCTTGGGCGCTTTATGGCCGTTTCGATCCGGCGGTTGAACGGTTTTCCGTATCCCCAAAAAAAAATGCCTACGGCCGGAACCAGGCGGGTGGGGCCTATCGGGCCGCCATCCGGCAGGCAAGTCAAGGCGGCGTGTAAGAGCTCCAAACGCAAACTCGCGTGTGGGGATGTGTCGAAGGTGGGGGAAGCGGGTTTTCAAAAAAGACAAACACGCTTGCGGAGTTTTTGGGTCGTGTGCGGGCATTGTACAAGACCGGTCTCTTGGAGGTTAAAAATTCTCATCCACAAGGGGACTTTTAGCGGTCAACGCAAGATGAGCTCTTGCTTGAGAAACACCTCCATTAGCGGCTCCTGGTTTGGCCCACAGGAGGTTGAACTGGAGTAAGGCCACAATCCCGGGCTGCCTGCCGGATCAAATCTGCCACCCGACTTCTTACTGAATTTCCATGGAGATACCAGAGCGAGAGAAGAAGCCCAAGGGCCACGCCCCAGCCGAGAGGCCAGGGAAGAGTTCCCTGGCTGGCGGCCAGTGCTCCCAGACCAAAACAGCTGCCCAGAGCTAGGATCCAACAAAGGGGGCTAGGAACAAGCTCGTTGGCCACGCGTGTCAGCCGTTTTCCGTGGGGATAAATTTCCGTCAAGGTTCGAATGCGCAATCCCCACCAGCGGCTTGCGAATATGTGAATGTCCCAATGGGTCCACCCGGTATCCAGGCAATAGGACCATCCTTCTTTGCGCAGCCGATCTTCCAGATGGGAAAGGAGAGTAATCCGGTCGATTCCCTTCTCGCTCCAGAAAGAAAGTTCTTTGGTTGGGCCCTTTCCAAGGTCCTTGGGTTCGTGGTGAACCCGCAGGACCGAGCGGGGAGTTCTTTTTCCTTGGAACCAGGTTCGGTACCGGGCCCAACCTCGAACAACCGGTTGCAGAAGGACCAAAAGAAATAGGAGCAGGCGGCAATGTATTCCGTCAAAGCATTCTTCTAGATCGGCCCGGCTCATATAGCCCAGGGCCCACAGAAGGGTGGGGGCAAAAAGGAAAGGTGGTACGATCCGCAGTTCCGGCCAGACGGTAGAACACAGTAAAATGACGAGGCCAAAGAAGATCCATTCAAAACTTCCGAAAAGATTTCCCCACCCCGATTCCTGGGGTGGGTAGAGCAGCTGAAAAAAACCACTGCCAAAGACTCCATGATAGATAGTGGGTCGTTTCCATAAAGGAAAGAGCCGGACCTGGGTGTAGACACGCCCCTTCCAGAGCGCGCTGCCGGTTGGACCAAAGTAGTGGAGATGCTTAAAACGGAGCAACGCTTCCGCTTGCCCGTAGCCTTTTTGCTGTCGAAGATAAGCACCAACGGTGCACCGACGATGGTGCCAGACAATCGCTGCCGGGGCAAAGCCGATCCGGTATCCCTTTTCTCGAAGCCTCCAGCATAAATCCACATCGTCTCCCGCGATCCGGAATTGGGGATCCCATCCTCCCAGTTCCAAAAGGACTTTTTTGAAAAAAGCCATGTTGCATCCTGGAACGTGTTCGGCTTCTTGGTCGGAGATGAGAACATGACTGGGTGAACCGGGAGCTTTTCCCACGGTGGCCTCCACCCAGGTTCTTGCAGGTGGCGAGAGGTTGGGACCCCCCACTCCGGCAAAGGGTCCCTGTAAAAGGGTGGTTACTAGGTAGTAAAGCCAATCTGGGTCGGCCATACAGTCAGAGTCGGTAAAGGCGATGATTTCCCCGGAGGCCTCTCCAATGGCTCGATTTCGAGCGGCGCTCAAACCAAGGTTGGCCTGCCGGATGTTCCGGATGGAAGGGAATTGAGCCAGAATCGCCTGAGTAGCGTCCGTGGAACCGTCGTCCACGACGATGACTTCATAATCTGGGTAGGAAAGGCAAGAAACCGAGCGAAGGCACTCGGCCAGGGTAGCCGCTCCGTTATATGTGCAGATGGCTACCGTCACCCGTGGGAAAGGACGCAGAGGAAACCTTTGCCAAAGGGCTTGCGGCGAGCGGGCCCAGAGTTCCTGCAAAACGGAGTAACCCTTTTTAGGGCTCCGGTCTTCCCGGACGATCCCGAACGACCAATCCTTAATGGCAACCCCATCGGTGTACCACTCATCCGTCCAGCAAAAGACGATTCCTCCGGCGAGTCCACGGGAAAGAATTTCCTCCCACTGTTCCCGGAGGTAGACTGCCTGGGCCTCTTCGGAATGACGCTGGGTATCCATGCCAAATTCGCTCAGGACGAGGGGCTTTTCACCCACCAGGTTTTGAAGCCGGGCAAGGTAGTTTCCCAGAGCCTTCCTTTCGTGCAGGTAGACATTGTAGCTATAGAAGTCGACGGATCCGGGAAGAAGATATTCGGTGGGGGGAAAATTGGCATACGATGTGAGCGCCCCCGGATCGATCTCCTTTACCGTTTGAACAAGACTGTCAAGAAACGCTTCGATCCTTTTCGGTCCATACCACCGGCAGAGGTCGGCCGGAAGTTCGTTATCGATAAAGTAACCGGCAACGGCGGGATGACCGCGGAACGTTCGTACTACGGTGGCTAGCCTGCGGCGAATGTCTTGGACTAGCCGTCGATCCTCAAGAAAGCGAACTCGTTGGGTCCAGGGGAGAGTAAGAAAAAGCCGCAAGCCAACTTGGCTGGCTTGTTCCACAAACCACAACGGTGGGATCTCGTACAGCCGGACTGTGTTGATTCCTGCTTCCCGCATCAGGGTAAAATCGCGTTGCACTTCTTGAGGGGTTGGAAAGGGTGATCCTTGCGGGTCTCGCGGCTGGAATGGCCCGTAGCTTACTCCCTGGATCCAAAACTTTCGGTTTCCTTCGAAAAAAAATTTGGATTGAGTGTAGATGCGAGCGAGTTCCATCGTTGCGCCTGCGGGCAATTTTTATTTACTAGGTCGGGACATTTGCTTTGTTGTTAACCGAGGAGCTTCTGCCTGTGCAATCCCAAGGCAAAGGAACTTTTTTGCCAAAGTGGCGCGAGGGTAAAGTTCGGGATCTTTACCGCTGGGGAAAGGAACTTTGGCTTGTAGCCACTGACCGCTTAAGCGCTTTTGATGTGGTTCTCCCTACTCTCATTCCGGGAAAGGGTCGGATTCTTACGGCGATGTCGCGCGAATGGTTCTGTCAACTGGAAGACATTTGCCCGAATCACGTCATTTCCTATGAATTGCCGCCAGGTTGGGAGGTTCCCGAATGGGAGGGAAGACTCCTGCGGGCCCGCTTTTGCAAGGTGATTCCCGTGGAGTGCATCGTGAGGGGGTACTTGGCGGGTTCAGCGTGGGAGGAGTACCGTCAATGGGGGACAGCAGGAGGACAGGAACTTCCCAAGGGGCTGGTGGAAGGTTCGGCTCTTCCCGAACCCTTGTTTACTCCGACGACCAAAGCTTCCCAGGGTCATGACGAGCTTTTGCGGCCGGATGAGGCGAGGGCATTTCTGGGAGAAGCTCTCTTTGAGCGATTGAAAACGCTTTCGATCCAGCTTTACCAAGCGGCATCGGAGTACGCACGGCAGCGAGGAATTCTTATTGCCGATACCAAACTGGAATTTGGGTGGTATGAGAAAGAACTGGTTCTGATCGATGAAGTTTTTACACCGGATAGTTCCCGTTTGTGGGCTCTTGAGGAGTACGCTCCCGGAAAGGCGCTCCCCAGTTTGGATAAACAGGTGGTACGGGACTTTCTTAAGTCAGTAGGCTGGAGAAAAGAAGGAGCTCCACCCGCTCTCCCCGAGGAGGTGGTGGTCCAAACGGCTCAAAAGTACCGCTTCGTGCTCGAGAGGCTCTTTCCGGAAGCAGCCGCACGGGTTTTTCAAGAGGAAAAAGCCGGCTAAAAGTCAAAGCCGAATAACCGGAGTCCCCCAAACTCACGCTGGCCCTGTTCCCATCGGTTGGGGTCACTGGCGTTGTAATTCTGAGGGTACGCGTTGGGCGTGAGAAATTTTTCGCCGATTCCCAGGTGTTCGGGGGCCAGGGGAGAAAACATGGAAAGACCATGCCGACCCACTTCCACCAAGATTCCGGAAGGCTGGGGAGAAATCGGTTTCAAGGGTCTGGGAGCAGGTCTTTGTGGAAGAGGAGCCGCTTTGGCCGGGGGACGCTTCTCAAAACGGTGCCCTCCTTGCGCCAAAAGGGGAATCGGACTCAGGAGAAGGGAAAGAAACGTTGCGATAATGACCGCTCGCATCCCACTTACGAAGCTAGACCCGGGGATCGAGGGGTCAAGAGAAATGGATGGTGTTGGGAACAAAGTCCGCGTTCCAGAGTTTGGGGAGCAAAGAAAGGGGGTGCCTACCCGGTTTACCCTGGGGGAAAAAGGCCGGCCCTAAGAGAGCTTCTTTCGCCGGTTTCTTAGGCACGCTTACGCCTGGAAGGGGTGCGGAAAGCCAAAAAGAGGCTTCTGCGTTCTCGTATCCTCTTTTACGTGGAGTCTTGAGTCCATAGGGGGGAGGCTATCCCCTCCTTGATCCCTTGGCATTACAGGTGGATGAGCGTAACCGCGCGGACGTCGGGTACCTCGGCAATGGTACGCAAGACCTCCACCGGAGGCTCATGGTCGAGGTTAAGCACGCTTACAGCGTCGCCTCCAGGCTCGGGCCGGGCCAGGGACATGGCTGCGATATTGACCTTGTGCTCTCCCAAAAGCGTTCCTATCCGGCCCACAATGCCAGGCCGATCTCGATTCTCCAGGACAAGCAAAATTCCCTCCAAGGGGGCTTCCAGAGCATTGTCGTTTAACTGAACAAGCCGCGGGCGGCTCCCGTAAAGGGTCGCTGCAGCTTGCCACCGCTTGCTATTAGCGTAGGCTTCCACGCTCACGAGATCGGCAAACTCTTCCACCTCGCTCCGTTTGCTTTCGGTCACGGAAATTCCGAGGGCTCGAGCTAAGTAGGGGGCGTTGACTTCGTTGACTTCTTTTCCTCCGGCCTTTCTCAGAACTGCCTTGAGGAGGGTTCGGCTAATGGGCGTTGTGTCATACTGGTTGATGCGCCCGCTATAGGTGATGCGAAGTTCCTCGAGCCGTGGGGCCGCCCAGCGGTTCATAAAACTACCCAGTCTTTCAGCAAGCCGTAGATACGGCTGAAGAAGAGTGGCAATCTTTCGATCCATGCTGGGAAGATTGACCGCGTTGCGTATAGTACCGTGCAGTAAATAGTCACTCACCGCCTCTGCGATCTCTATCCCCACACTTTCTTGTGCCTCGCGTGTTGATGCTCCCAGGTGCGGGGTCAATAGAACTTGGGGAAGCTGGCACAAGGGAGAGTCCGGCGGAAGAGGTTCGGTTTCAAATACGTCCAAGGCGGCACCGGCAACCCGGCCCTCCTGCAACGCTTCGATCAAATCCTTTTCCACGATGAGGCCCCCCCGGGCGCAGTTGACGATCCGCACCCCTTGTTTGCAGAGCTGGAGCGTCTTTCGGTTGATGATCCCGGTCGTTTCCTCGGTTAACGGAGTGTGGAGTGTAATGAAATCTGCCTCGGCGAGAAGCTCGGCGAGGTTGTGGCAAAGTTCTACATCCATGCTTCGAGCTCGGGACAGGGAAAGGTAAGGATCATAGCCGAGAACTCTCATGCCAAAACTGGCAGCCCTCCGAGCCACTTCGCTTCCGATACGTCCTAGCCCGATAATCCCTAGCGTCTTATTGCAAAGCTCCACCCCTTCAAGCGCCTTGCGGTCCCATCGTCCTTGTCGAATCCAAGCGTCAGCTCGAGCCACATTACGAGCGAGCGCAAGGATAAGACAAAAGGCGTGTTCGGCGGTGGCAATCGTATTGCCACCGGGAGTGTTCATCACGACAATCCCCTTTTCGGTGGCAGCCTCTACGTCAACGTTATCGGTACCCACTCCGGCCCGGCCGATCACGCGGAGCCGCCCGCTTGACTCCAGCACGCGCCGGGTCACTTTGGTTTGGCTCCGGATAAGAAGGGCGTCAAAATTACCGACGATTGCCTCCAGTTCTTCTTCGGAAAGCCCCAGGCGAATTTCAAGGTCAAACGAACCGGCCGCCCGCAATCTCTCCAAACCCTTCTCGGAAATGGCATCGGCCACCAGTACACGGAAGATTTTCTCCATAACCGCACCTTATCGGAGGCTCGACGGGAATGTCAATGAGCGGTCAAACATGGCTTGTAGGTCAAAAAAAAGATTTTATGTTCAGAGTGTAAAATCAAGAAGGGGCAAGCCGTTCCATGATGAGCGACTCATTCTCTCGCAAGGCTCTCAAAGGGCACAAGTTACAAATCCTTTCTGAGATTAAACGCAGCGATGGGCTTTCGGTCGGGGAGCTTTGCAAGCGGGTAAAACTTTCCTATATGGGGATTAAGCAACATTGTGTGGCCTTGGAAAGAGAAGGCTTTTTGGCCACGTGTCGAAGGCCCAAGTTGGTCGGTCGCCCGGAGAAAGCCTATCGATTGACGCCTCGGGCCAACGAGTTTTTCCCCAATGAGTACACGCAGCTTACTTGCGCTATCTTACAAACCATTGCCGATTTGTACGGGCCCGCGACACCGTTAAAGATCCTTTACCGCATCTATCAGCGAGAGGGGGAACGAGCAGCCCGGGAGATCGGCGAGGTAGCTTTGGAAGAGAGGATCCGACAATGGGTGGCAATGCGAGAAGTTCAAGGATATATGCCCGAAGTCCGGCGCCCAGAGAAAGAGGGGGATTCCTGGGTCGTCGTAGAGTATCATTCGCCAATCCTTCCCATTTTGGATCTTTACCCGGTAGTCCGGGAACTGGAAAAGCGACTCTATGAGCAGGTGCTGGGGGTTCCCGTCATCCGGGAAGAGGCTCGTCCCAATGGTCTTTACCGGTGTTCCTTTTTGGTTTTTGTTCCGATGCCACCTCCTTCCATGGTTTCGGAAACGCCCCAGGAAAATGGGTGAATTCCTTCCGCGGCAGTGGGAGACTCCTGCCAGAAGCCCGTCAAAGCCAGGAAAAAAGCCAGAGGCACGATGGGAGCCAGG
The DNA here is from genome assembly GCF_905250085.1 of Candidatus Methylacidithermus pantelleriae. GTDB lineage: Bacteria > Verrucomicrobiota > Verrucomicrobiia > Methylacidiphilales > Methylacidiphilaceae > Methylacidithermus > Methylacidithermus pantelleriae. The sequence continues at coordinate 110,673 of NZ_CAJNOB010000012.1, read as the reverse complement.
AGAACTCGACTCCCGGGAAAAGACCCGATCCCCCTACCCAAACCAGTTTAAGATGAGTGCCTGTCCCATGGTTTTTCACCCGGGGGCTGTCTCGGGCGTGCCGCGTCGCCCCAAAACGCCTCGTTTTTCGTATGGCCGAGCAGTTGAGTCTGGCACCTTGAAAACCAATATCCGGCAGATGTCGAGGTAATCCGCCGGGACGCGGTGGAGCAGGGGCAAGAAGAGCGGCAAAAGCTCCATGCAATAGAGAATGGGAATCTCAATTCTGTCTGCGTGCTTGGAAGACATCGCGGTGTCCATCCGGCCACACCATCGGCTCAACCATGTCCGTGGCGACGACCAGGCGGTTGTCTGTGCTATTGGATGCGGTCGGTGTTTGGGTGACTTTCGCGCCCATATCGCGCTGCGTGACTGGCCTCGGCTCCCTCTGGTAGGCGGTAAGGACAGAAGTGTGGCCACCTCAAGAGGTTTGCCCATCGCTCAAGGAGCCGGTGGAAAGAGGAGCAGTGGTCGGGTAGCTTGTTGGGCACCAGGGTTTCCGACAATAGCCCTTCTGCATTTTGATCGGTCGCAGCGACAACCGGCTGGGATGCTTGCAGGCAAGGTGTGGGCTCATCAGTATGACGGCGGCCTTGGATACAAGATGTAATCGCTCTGGGTACGATCCAAAGTGTCTAGCGGCAAACCATGGAGGCCAGCTTTTGGCCCCACAGCAACATGGAAATATGTGTGGGTCCCACAAAAAACACGCCAACGCCCAAGAGTTGGAAGGTCAATCTTCCATAAGCCCAAGGGTCTTGCGTTAGCTACGTTAACTTACTCAAGTTTTTGCCCTTTGTAGGTGCAAGTCAAGGATTTATGGAAAAGTGTGTAGGGCCGATATGGAAATCGGTTGGGAATCCATGCATTTAGGCAGGAGAGTGCCATGTGCCGCAGGTTGTGGGCATGTATGTGCACGAGCCTTGTAGCTATCGCAACGGAAAGGTGTACCGGCAGGTGGGGGTTCGGCCGTCGGACCGGGTGGCGAAAAAAGGCGAAGAGAAGGAATTGGGCCAATGGGGCCGGCTCCCGGTTGAAACGCAAAAGCTTGTTCGCGGAAGTGTAAAAAGGGCAGAAGCTTGTCCCCCTGGAGGGCTTACAGGTTGGGACGAGGCGTTCGATGATGGGGGCTTAGGGGTACGGGAAGAGGTATCGCGAACGGGAATTTTAGAGGCATTCTTTGGAGTAGCAAGAACAAAGTAGGAGGGGGTTAAGATCGGCAAAGGGATTTTGAGCGAGATGATGATAACTCCCTCAAAAACAAGACGCCGAATCCCACGCTTTGGCAAGCTACGCGAATTTCAAACCGTGACGTATTGCCTCGATTGCAGCGATATCGATCTTTCTAATCCGCATCCTTGGATTGAACACGCCCATGGCAGCGGCCGGATCGGGGTCGGTGAGTGCCTCCTCCATGAGGGCTATCAGTGTTATTTGCTAGGCCACTCCCCTCTTGTCCTTGAACCAGGCGTATACGCTTTGTTGGCTGCCATTGCCGACGTTCGCATGGCAAAATAGCGATCGGTTTCGGCCTGGTCAGTTGGCGCCGCGTAAAACCAAAAACTTTCGCTGTGGGTAAGCTCAGGTCCGCCATTGAGCCCTAGGCACGGGACACCCATGACAGTGAACTCCACGGTGAACATGGCCCCTGCTTTCCCCGAAGGAAACTCTCCCGGAGCACGGAGGAAAACGCCGACAGACGAGTCTGGAAAGGCGTCGGCATAAAACCGCCGCATCTTCGGCGCCACGATCATACCAAAGGCACATCCTATTCTTTGGCGGCGTTGTTACATTGCTTCCCCTTTGCATTTCTTTTTGCCCGCTCTATCCAGCTTTTGCTCCTGTCCCGAAAGCAGAGGCAGCGCGCCGAGTGATTCACCGGCAGGCCTGGCGATAACGGGAACGCTCCTCCAGGGCGTCTTAAGGACAAACTTCGGGCCAAACGCACCCAAGCCATTCTTTTCCCGTCAAGGCCTATTCCGATTCCATTTTTTCCGGCGATGCACCCCTTTCGTTTCCTTACCTCACCGATTCATCTTCTTTTTGGAGCGAGTGCGAATTCGATAGTTGGTCCGGAGGTCCGAGCCCATTCGTAGCCCAATCGCCGTCACCTGGGTCCGCAAGCACCCGGTGCGAGAGCCGCTTGTTTGATACCTCCATCCCCCAAGGTCTCATCAGACGTTGCCACCTCCGGTAGTCTTTCACCCGCTTTTTCATGATGGGTCTACTTCTGCTCGGCTTCTTGCCGCCCTGTGGCACACACCCGCTCGGTCCATTCCCTCGGCCTTTCTTCTCATCTTGGTGCCGGACTGGCGCATAAATGCCGCACAGGCGCCCATACGGCAAACCGAGGATGCAAACCCATTCCATCAACATAATGGCACTCTCCTTGAACCGGCAGTGGCAAGCTTCCGCTGGCATGCTGCTGTAGGTTGCTGCCGGCTCAATTGCTCGATGGTTTTCTTACCGTCCTTGATTCCTTCTCGGGTCTCTTCGGAAGAATGTCCACTACATCGTGGACGTTTCTGGGGCCATGGGCGAGAGGCTATTAGGCGAATCAATCACGTGCTAAAGGTATTTTTGGCTGCATCCGGCCCGAAACCAGGTACCAATTCCCACACGTCGTGGCAGGGATTTGGGGGCGATGCGTTTTCTCTGCTGTCCGCTTTGCCAGTCGTGCTGCCAAAGGCCCTTTTTCTGTTCAATTTTTCGAGCGGTCATCGGCTAATTGAGCCTATGGGAGCCAACGACGGCCCCGGAGCCTGACCGCCCGTTACCGGCTATAAGCCCGCCAAAGGCATAGCTTCCGTAGACCTATCCAAAAGGTGGGTTTTTGCCTATCCCTTGGGATAGTTTTTGAGGGGCCTCCCAGAAGGACGCACGAGCGCTCGGTATCGTGCGTCATGACTTACCAATCCATATCTTTTGTTGAGGGAGCTCTTGAGGCTCGAAGTCTTAGCCAAGCGTGGGAGATCGAGGCTGGGTACCGGCTCCGTCATCGGGTGTTTTGCGAGGAGCTCCGGTGGGTGCCGCCCTCTCCGGAGGGGCTGGAGCGCGATTGCTACGATGCGTTGGGTTTTCCCTTGGGGATCTTTGACCCGACCGAAAACCTGGTTGGCTATGTTCGGATGCTTCCTCCGGAGGCACCGTTTATGATCGAAAAGGAATTTGCCTGCCTTGTGGGTTCGGGCTGGGAGTTGTGCAAAGGAAAGGATACCGCCGAGATCACGCGCCTGGCCGTGCATCCCGACGCCCGCGTGGAGGGACAATCACGCCGAAAAATCGCCTTGTGCCTCTACAAGGCTGTCTATCAGTGGGCGCTAGCAAATGATATTCGTTATCTTTTGCTTGAGGTGGAACCCACCTTTTTTCGAGCGTTGCGCGCATGCGGTTTTCCATGCCAACCCTTGGGTGAGCCAAAAAGGATCCCTCCTGCTTTGACCGAATCGATGGCCGCACGGATTGACTGCGAGGAGTTCCGTCGAAGGATGGCAAAAAACAATCCGGGCTTTTTGGAGTGGATGACCCATGCAACCCAACCGGCTGGTAAAAGCCTGCGGTGGTCAGCAAGTGCGGCAGCCTGACTTGCGAGTTGAAGCGTTGTTTTGCTTTTTTGTGTGCGACTGGAGGGTGCATGGAAGGACCCTAAGAAGGTGGGGGGTATTTTCTTCACGGGCTTTTAGCCCGTGACCACCAAGGTTAAGAGGATACCGAAAAAAACAAAAGTTCCGACTGCCCAGGTATCGTAGCCTGAAGGCGAGTGATCCTAAGCGATTTCGTTGTGGGTTGTACTTGCCCCTGATTGTGACAAGGGGAGGAGTCCCATCCCGGGCGTCGAGTTTGTGGCTAGATTCGATGGTTGGGTGAGTGGCAGCCGTCCCTTGGTCGTTCCAGGGATTTTGTTGGGATGGTCCTGTAAGGGTCAACCCGAGCGTTCCTTGGGTTCAACGAGAGTGAATCCCCCATCGGGAAACCGCTTGTGAGAAGCGTTTTTTTCTACACCGCCTCTTATTTTCAGGTGGCATCTTCTGCCCGAGAAAGTAGGGCCGCAGGAATTTCTTGTGGCGCAAGGGAGCAAAAATCATTTGCTCAGCTGCACAAGCAAGGATTTAGTTACTACGACTTTGGCGGAAAATTCTTGTACTCAAAGGAGGCTCCATGTTTCCGTTGCCGTCCCATGAGCAGCGGGTCGCGGAGCTTTTCCTCGAGCGACTCCGCTGTTATCTTACCCAGATCGGTCGTCTCGGCTTCCCACCGGTGCGTTTAAGGATTCGAAAACGATGCGGGGAAGGAATTTTGGGAGGGTTCGCTGAGGTACCTCGCGCTGAAGCGGCCTACCTTTTTTCCCGAGAGGTACTCCAGGCAATGGAACGCGCGGTGGAAGACCTCGCTGCGGATAGTCCCCGGGGGAGGTTTTATTTTCTGTGCGGTTCCTTTGACGACTTTTTTCCCTATCGAGAACGCTACGTACAGCTAGCCCAGCGACTGGGTACCGTAAGGGTATTTGGCTCAGGCGATGTTCCCGAGGATTGTCCGGGAATTGAATTTCTCACGTGTGATCCTCGCAAGCTTTCTCGGTATCGGCTGGTGCTTTTGGAAGGACCGAAACGCCACGCAACAGTTTTTTGCCGGCGCGCTCTGACCGGTAGTTGCAGCGACGGGAAGGAAGTTTTTGTGGGTTTCTATAGTGTCAATCCCATCATGACAAGTTTTCTCCGGTGGTGGGTTCAGATTGTTCCCTGTGGGGTAGAACGGGTGCTGGAACAGTGGGAAAAGCCACTGCTTTTACCCGAAGTAAGTCCCGCCGAGCTTGAGAGATTTTTGCGAGAGTGTAATGGGCGGTAACCCCTGAAGGCGAAGGCACCCACGGTGGAAAGTTTCCAACAAAACGCCAACGACCGGCTAAGTTCCGGGTGTTCCCTCTTTCCCTCCCTGGAGACAGCTCGATGGTTTCATTTTCTTGGGATTTGCGGTACGGCGATGGGTTCGGTCGCCGCCATGCTCCACGAGCGGGGCTTCCGGGTGACCGGGTCGGATGAGAACCCCTATCCACCGATCTCCACTTTTCTTGAGAGCCACGGGGTCTGTGTATTTCGAGGGTATAGGGCCGAAAATCTCCCTTCCGATCCGAATGCATGGATTGTGGTAGGTAACGTGATCAAACGGGGTAACCCAGAGTTAGAGGAGGTACTCCACACCAAGCGCCCCTATATCTCGCTACCGGAGGTGTTGCGGTTTTTCTTTCTTGTGGGAAAGCGCAATCTTGTGGTCACCGGAACGCATGGGAAAACGACCACTTCTTCTCTTTTGGCTTGGATTTTTGAGCAGGCCGGGATGAAGCCATCGTTTCTCATCGGTGGGATTCCCGCTAACTTTGGGTATGGATGTCGCCTAGAGCAGAGCCCTTTCTGGATCCTGGAAGGCGACGAATATGACACGGCTTTTTTTGATAAGCGGAGCAAATTTCTCAACTATCTACCGGAAACGGTTCTGATCAATAATATCGAATTTGATCACGCCGATATTTTTCCTGATCTCTCAGCGATCGAAGAATCCTTCCGGCGACTCCTTCGGCTTTTGCCTCGGAGTGGGTGGCTCGTGATGAACTGGGATGATCCTCGAGTTAGAGCTTTAGCTTCTCACTCTCCGGCTCCTGTCGTACGGGTCGGTTTTTCTCAAGGAGCCGATGTTCGGATTGAAGATCCGCAAATGGATCCCGGGGGAAGCTCCTTTTGTCTGGGAAAGACGGTCTTTCGGATGGGTCTTTGGGGGGAACATAACATTCGAAACGCGGCGATGGCCGTAGCCGCAGCCAGGTGTTACGGAATCTCTTGGGAGACCTGCCAGGAAGCTGTGAAAAGTTTTCGTGGGGTTCGCCGGCGCCAGGAAGTCGTCGCTCAAGTGGCCGGAATCACGTTGATCGATGACTTTGGCCATCATCCTACGGCGATCTGCCAAACATTAGCTTCGTTGCGAAAGCGCTTTCCCGGAAGAAGACTTTGGGCACTTTTTGAGCCACGAAGCAATACAACCCGCAGGAAGATTTTTCAAAAAGAGCTGGCCGAAGCTCTTTCCGAAGCTGATGGTGTGGCGATCGCAGCCGTCCACCGGGCCGCAGAACTTTCCCAAGAGGAGCGGCTGGATCCCCAACAGTTGGTCAGCGAGCTTCGAAACAGAGGGAAAACGGCATTTCATCAACCCGACGTTTCGGGTATCGTAGGGGAGCTCTTACCCCTGCTAGCGCCCGGGGATGTGGTTGTGACCTTTTCCAATGGCGCGTTTGATGGGGTCCATGAACGGCTAAAGGAACGGCTAGGATCCCAGTGATTTCTGCTCGAAACCCCTTCCGTGTCAGGATGACTCACCCGTGGGTAGCTTTGACCCATTCCGGCTACCCGATGGCACGGGACGAGGCTCGGGTGGCAACGGGAAAGTTATTGGTATTCAAAGGGAAAAAAAACGGCCTGGGCGGCTGGAACGGAATGTGCACAAGGAGGAAAGTGCTATGGCACATATTCTAGGAATCGATCTTGGAACCACCAACTCCTGCATGGCGGTCATGGAGGGTGGGCAGCCTGTGGTACTCGAAAATGCCGAGGGCTACCGCACGACACCCTCGATGGTGGCCTTTACCAAGACAGGAGAACGACTGGTGGGCCATGCTGCGAAACGGCAAGCCATCGTAAACCCCAAAAACACGATCTATTCGATCAAACGCTTTATCGGCCGGCGCTATTCGGAGGTGCAAGAGGAGATTAAGCGCGTTCCTTACAAGGTGATTGAAGGACGCAACGGGGAATGTGCCGTAGAGGTAGAGGTAGGGGGCCAAAGGAAAGTCTACACCCCGCAGGAGATTTCTGCGTTCATCTTAATGAAACTCAAAGCGGATGCGGAAGCCAAGCTAGGTGAAACGATCACTCAAGCGGTCATTACCGTACCGGCCTACTTTAATGATAGCCAACGCCAGGCAACTAAGGACGCAGGTGCAATCGCTGGGCTGGAAGTTTTGCGGATTATTAACGAGCCAACTGCGGCCGCGCTCGCCTACGGGCTAGACAAGAAAAGGGACGAAAGAATTGCCGTTTTCGACCTGGGGGGTGGAACCTTCGATATTTCCATTCTGGAGATCGGTGAGGGGGTGTTTGAGGTAAAGGCGACCAATGGGGATACCCACCTGGGGGGTGATGACTGGGACGCTGCGATCATGGATTGGATCATCCAGGAGTTTCTTGCAGAAACGGGGATCGATCTGCGTCGCCAACCGGATGCGATGCAACGTCTGAAGGAGGAGGCTGAAAAGGCGAAAATTGCCCTTTCTTCCGTGCTCGAGTATGAAATTAACCTTCCTTTCATTACCGCAGATCAAACCGGGCCGAAACATATTCAGAAGAAGCTCACCCGGGCGAAACTGGAACAGCTAACCGAGCACTTAGCGGAACGAACGATTAAACCGGTGATGGACTGCCTGGCCGACGCGAAACTGCGCCCAGAAGACATCAACGAATTGGTTTTGGTCGGGGGCATGACCCGAATGCCCAAAATCCAGGAGGTGGCCCGAAGGCTCATTGGGAAGGAGCCTCACAAGGGTGTGAACCCGGATGAGGTGGTAGCCGTGGGTGCGGCGATCCAAGCGGGTGTGTTAAAAGGGGAGGTTCGGGACGTTCTTTTGCTGGATGTCACTCCCCTCACGTTGGCTATCGAGACGGCCGGAGGAATTGCCACACCCATGATCCCCCGGAATACCACGATTCCCACACGGAAAAGCCAGATCTTTACAACCTACTCCGATAACCAGACCAGTGTGGAGATCCGCGTGGTGCAGGGCGAGCGCCCGATGGCGAGGGATAACAAATTATTGGGGGTGTTCCATTTGGATGGGATTCCTCCAGCGCCGAGGGGTGTGCCTCAAATTGAGGTGACCTTTGATATTGACGCCAACGGGATTCTACACGTTTCAGCACGGGATTTGGCCACTGGAAAGGAACAAAAGATTACCATTACGGGCTCCACTGGGTTATCCCGAGAGGAGATCGAACGCATGACTCGAGAGGCTGAGGCATATGCCGAGCAAGACCGACGAGCCAAGGAGCTAGCTGAAACGAAAAATATGGCAGACAATGCGGCATATGCAGCCGAAAAGCTTTTACGTGAGCATGGGGACAAGGTGGATTCTAGCCGGAAGCTAGACATTGAGAATGCCATTGCCCGGGTACGGCAGGAGATCCAGCAGGGCAACGACGTCGCTACCTTGCGGCGGCTGATGGAAGAATTGAACCAGAAAGTCCAGGCGGTTTCGGCGGAGATGTATCGAGCTGCAGCCTCGCGAGCAGGTTCGCCGGGTGGGGGTGCGTCAGCAGGGAGTTCGGGTTCCACTTCTGGTGTCTCGAAAGGGGACGTGATCGATGCCGATTTTGAGATGGTGGACAAAGACAAGGACAAAGGCAAAGGATAGGGGAAAACTGAAACGGAAAAGCTTGGGTCAAAATGTTGGATCCCGCCCCCCTGCTGGGGGTGGCGGCCATCAAACCATCGGTAGAACGACAAGCTACGGAAAGGAGGAAATCCTATGGCAGAACCGAAGATCCGCCCGTTGGGAGATCGGGTTCTGGTGAAACTCATCGAGGAGCAGGAGGTTCGAAAAGGTGGGATTATCATTCCCGATACCGCCAAGGAGCGACCTCAAGAGGCCGAAGTCATTGCGGTTGGACCCGGCCGGTTGGATGACTCGGGGAAGCGGATTCCCATTGAGGTCAAGAAGGGAGATCGGGTCCTAATCAGCAAGTACGGAGGCACTGAGGTTAAAATCGACGGGGAGGCTTACCAGATTCTCCGTGAGGACGATATCCTTGCGGTTCTGGAATGAGGGTAAAGGGTAACCAACGTCGATTAGCAACAAAGGAGGGAGACATATGCCTGCAAAACAATTGATCTTCGACGAAGCGGCTCGTCACGCCATTTTGCGAGGCGTGGAGAAGCTAAGCAAGGCGGTCAGTTGCACGTTGGGTCCGTGCGGCCGAAACGTCATCTTGGACAAAAAGTTTGGCAGCCCGACCATCACCAAGGACGGGGTGACGGTTGCCAAGGAGATCGAGCTTGAGGATCCATGGGAAAATATAGGCGCGCAACTCGTCCGCGAGGTTGCCTCGAAAACGAGTGACGTTGCGGGGGATGGGACGACCACCGCTACGGTGCTTGCCGAGGCGATTTACCGGGAAGGGCTCAAAAACGTGACAGCGGGAGCCAATCCCATGGAGCTTAAACGAGGGATTGATCGGGCTGTTCAGGCTGTCGTGGAAGAGCTCGGCCGGATTTCCCGGAAGGTGGAAACCAAGGATGAAATCAAACAAGTGGCTACGGTCTCGGCCAACTGGGACACCTTCATCGGGGAGATTATCGCGGATGCTCTGGATAAGGTAGGGAAGGACGGGACCGTCACGGTCGAAGAAGCCAAAACCATTGAAACAACCCTCGAAGTAGTCGAGGGGATGCAGTTTGATAAGGGGTATATCTCCCCCTACTTTGTCACCAACCCGGAGGAACTTGAGGCAGTCTTAGACGATTGCTACATCTTGGTTCACGAAAAGAAGATCTCTAGCCTCAAGGATATCCTCCCCTTGCTAGAAAAGATCGCCAAGGCGGGCAAACCTCTCCTTGTCATTGCTGAGGACGTAGAAGGGGAAGCGTTGGCCACGCTGGTGGTCAATAAGCTGCGCGGCACGCTTCAGGTGTGCGCGGTCAAGGCCCCTGGTTTTGGCGAGCGGCGCAAAGCGATGCTCGAAGATATTGCCGTGCTGACGGGAGGGAAATGCCTGACCGAGGATCTTGGGATTAAACTAGAAAACGTGCAGCTCGAAGACCTGGGCCGCGCGAAGCGTGTCCGAGTGGATAAGGACACCACGACAATCATCGAAGGATACGGTAAACCCAGTGCGATCCAAGGCCGGATCAATCAGATTCGCAAGCAGATCGAAGAGACAACTTCCGACTACGATCGAGAGAAGCTCCAGGAAAGGTTGGCAAAGCTTGCGGGTGGGGTTGCCGTGATCCATGTGGGAGCCGCCACGGAAACGGAGCTCAAGGAGAAAAAGGCTCGGGTTGAGGATGCTCTCCATGCGACGCGGGCGGCGGTCGAGGAGGGGATCGTGCCCGGCGGTGGAGTGGCTCTTCTGCGGTGCCAGTCGGTAGTAGAGCGGCTCGATCTTACGGGCGATCAAAAGGTCGGAGCCCAGATTGTTGCCAAGGCTCTTGAATTCCCCCTCCGCATCCTGGTCGAGAATGCGGGAGGCGAAGGGAGTGTGATCGTCAACCAGGTCCGGGCTCGTCAAGGATCGGAAGGGTACGATGTCGCGAAAGGACAGTTTGTGGATATGATCAAAGCCGGCATCGTGGACCCGACCAAAGTCACACGGACCGCCTTGCAGAACGCTGCTTCCATCGCGGGGCTACTATTGACTACGGAAGCTATGGTTTCGGAAATCCCGGAAAAGGAAAAGAAGCAGACCGGTGGTCCAGGTGGCGGCATGGGTGACATGGAGTACTAAAAGCGATACCCTCCCAAAGTCTTCCCACCTCGCCGAAAAAGAGACGGGCGGGAAGGACCGTTAGCCGCTAGACCAGCGGTAGGGGTTGGACCGGGCAAGCCAAAAACTTGCCCGGTTTTTTCTTGCTCGCCGTCGAATGGAGGAGCTTCTCGGGACCAGACCCCGTCAAGAGGATGTACCAGCAAGTCCTTCCCTTTTGGAGAAAAAAGGATGCCGTTTTAGCTGACCATCCGTTCCCCAAAAGGTTTCCACTGCCTGAAACCCTCGCGCCGTATGTATGCCGGCAAAAGCTCCCTACCTTCGGGGTGTTCTTGATCCCGCACGCACCCGGGCGTGATCTCTGAAAACCGAAAGCCTTGCGATCAGACGTAAGCCTAATGCCCCGTTTTTCTGACCAAGTGTTCTTCCAAGGAAGGCGATCCTTTCAAAGATTCCCTCCGGTAGGTGCAGGCCCTTCCCATTTTTGGACAGGATGGGCCCAACAGCGCCTGCCTCAGACAAGACATCCCCTTTTTTGCCCTTTTCCAAGGGTCTTTCGCGCCGTCCCCTCGGTCCGTCCGGGGGCAAGAAAAAGCCTTGCCCCCTTTGGGGGTCAATTTTTCCCTTAGCTAATCTGACAAGCTCCAACAAACTCCAAGGACGCGGTCGCACCTTCCGCCACTTAGAGTCCCTTTCGAAGGTCGGAACCCGGGATAAATCGAACGGTCTTGGAAGCTTTGATTTTGATTTTTTCGCCGGTTTTGGGATTCACACCGGTCCGGGCTTTCCGTGTAACGACCTTAAAGGTGCCAAACCCAATGAGCTGTACACGACCGCTTTTTTTGATGCCCGTTTTTAAGGCTTGAATGACTGCGTTGACCGCTCGTTCGGCTGCTACCTTTGTTGTATCTTTCCCGAGGGTCTTCTGTACGAGTTCTACTAAGCCTGCACGACTAAGACTCATGATGTTTTCGCCTCCTCTTCCACCCGTTTTGACTGGTGTCATGTTTGAGGTACTGGACGGCACATTGCCGGAAGGCCGCTTCTTCCGGACTTGTGCCCGCCGAGGATGGGAACCGCTGAGAAGCTTTCGTTCCTTTGATTACGCAGAAGCTTGAGCCGTTCCACCCCGCCGTTTCTCCAATTTATTGGAACAATAACTTTCTCGGACATTCTCGGTGCTGTCAAGAGAGCAAAGCAGGAGCCAATCGTTTTTGCTTTAGGGAATTTCAAGGCGTTCGGGTGCCGAGGTCAGGTTCTCAATCCCCTCTTTTCGGATCCACACCACGTCCTCCAGTCGTACTCCGCCCAGCTCCGGATAGTAAAGACCGGGCTCAACTGTCACCACGTTTCCTTCGTGAAGGGTGTCGGAACCAAAACGGGGCGGCTCGTGAATCTCCAGTCCCAGCCCGTGGCCTAGTCCGTGAAAAAATCCTACCCAGCGACCTTCTCGCTTTTCCGTCGGGTATCCTTGCTCTTGGAACCACTGCACCAGCTCGCGCTGGAGCTTGGCTCCATCCACTCCGTCTTTCAACTGCCTCAAGATCCGGCGCTTCCCCTCGGCCACCGTGTGGTAAAGCTTTCGTACTCGCCCCGGTGCTCTTCCTTTGACCACGGTTCGGGTCAAGTCCCCATAATAGCCCGTAGAGGAATCGCGGGGAAAAATGTCCAAGACGATAGGTTCCCCTGCTGGAAGAGGCCCGCTGCCGCGTTCATGAGGATCACAGGCCTGTTTTCCACCCGCTACAATCGTGCCCCAAGGCATTCCTCCCTGCTCCACAATGACGGCCTCGATCTCGCTTCTCAGTCGCTCGGAGGTAAGAACCCCTCCTCGCCAGCGCAGCCGGTTGTCTTTTCCAATGGTCGCCCGCTCCAAAATCTCCAAAGCACGTTTCAGTCCCGCCTCCGCCATGCGGACTGCCTGAAGGATATGCTCGACTTCCTTCTCAGTTTTAATGGCGCGACCCGGAAAAAACGGAGATGGCCCGACCCGCACTTTGAGACCCTTTCTCCGTAAAGCATCGGCGAGAGCTACGGGAAAGCTGGGTGGCACCAGGATGGATCGAAAACCAAATTTCCGACTTACAGCCAGAATCAAGGCTACCGGACTATGCCGTTTCTTTTCCGAAGGGAGAATCTCTTCTGTGGCGAGCACATGCTGCACGCTGCAAAGCCGACGCGCACGATCGACTTCCAGCCGGGAAAACGCGGCGAATGTCTCGCCGTTTTTTTCCCACCAAAGGAAGGGGTCCGGTACCAGGATTCGGGTTGCATAAAGCATATCGGCGTTGGTTTCACTGGCAGCGTAGAGCAGTCGCACAAGCTTCATTTTTGCCTCACAATGACTGTCTTTTTGCGAGTTTTTTCTCTAAAGAGTATCCCTTCTTCACAAGAGCTCATGATGCGCAAGGAGCCAAACCCAGGAAGGCTTTTTTGCCTATCGCGAGCAAGGGTTGTTGCCAAGAGGCTCAAATATAGCAACACAGGAGGTTGTTCGTGGCAAAATATCCCAACGAAGTTGAGTGCGTGGGCCAAGCGGCAGGGTGTTGGTTACAAGAAGGCGTAGCGGATGTGGAAGGAGGGATGTTTGCCTCTTCCCGCAGCATAGTTGCCGAGCGCGCGGCGGTAATCGTGCATGCAGAGGCGGTACCAACCGATGCAGTGGCTCGCTCTACGCGCGGGTGTGCAAGCGCCGATGAAAAAAGCGGATTGAGACAGACCATCGGCTTGGGTTTTCCCAGTTGGCTCTCAAGCCAACCGTTGCCGACAATACAGGCCGTCAAGGAGGCCAACTCCGGGATGAATAGCGATGGGAGAGGGCGCGTTTGGGGTGTCCCGTGATCCAGAGTCCGGTGTCATCCCGGTCGAGCTCCGCCGCCCGCTGATAGGCTTCGGTTTCGAAGTACTAGCAAGCGGCATTGGCCGGCTAGAGTCGATCAATCCTGGTGGTGGATCGGGAGATGAGAGGACCGACGATATCGCGCGAGCTCCTTGAGCTCATGGTTTGCTTGTGTGCCAGGCGGTACCGAAAGAGATCCACGCAGAACGGCGCTCAAACCCATTCATGAGCAATATCCCCATTTCCACATACGACAGAGGTTTGACGCTCATACCGAAGGAGGGTTTGCGTCTTAGTAGCTATGCGGCGCTCTTACTACGGGGCGGGAGGAAGCGAAATTTTTTCTGTGGGATGAGGGCTAGCATCTTCCGGAAAGAAGCCCAAGCGATCGTTCGTGCCGAGGTTTGGCTTGAGCGGCCGAGCGTCCCATGCGCTTGGGGGTGCGAGCTTAAAGGAAAGCTCGCTTTGATCGGGGAAAAAAGGCCCTAGCTCATTGGCGAAGCTAAGGAGGGGATCCGGAGATCACAAAAGGCGATCCGCAAGCTCGACGAAAAGATGGCGGGATCGAACGCCCTGCACCGAAAAAAGCGGCGGCTGGCCATCGTCCCGACCAAGCGTCACGCGTTCCTGGCTAATGAGGAGTCCCGAGCGGCTGAGTCTCTCTTTCGGTTCCCGCGGATTCTTTTCGTAAAGAGTTTTCGAAGGAAAAACAAGGGATACGGCAACCATGCACACGGGAAGGGAAGTGGCAGGCAGAGCACATTAAGCCTGTGTGTGCGCTCGGGTCGAAGGACAAGATCGACGGGAACCAGTTCTGCCCAGCGCCACGGTATCCACGGACGGGAGCCTATCGGCTTGCGCTTGCGCCTCCCAGAGGGATGGGGAAGCCTGAGTCAATAGCTTGGTTCTCAAGGGCGTACGCTTCGCCTACGGTCAGCAGGCGATCCTTCAGGCTCTCTCCCCCAGCCGGATGGTGAAGGTGTTAACTAAGAGGGGGACTCGTTCGTAGGCGAGCGGGATCTGCGCTTGACCCCTTGCTTCGTGCGGGACCGAAAAGGCGTCGCAGGTGCTGGCAACTCTTGAGGCACCGACTCGTTTCCCTGGCGACACACCGCCTCGCCGGAGCGCTCGGCATCGACAGGAACGAGAATCCTCTCGCCTTGGCCCAAATGGACCGCTTCGGCAATCGGGTGGACGTTCGTGGGATGCGATGGAATCTCTATGGTAAGGGCGAGGAAGAGGCTAAAGCGGTTTTTACTGATGCCTGCAAAAGATTGCGCAGGTTTGTGCGGAAATGGGGCAATGTGCTTGTGGTGGTCGAAGGATGGCATCTTTGCGAGAGGTAGCTCAAGCGGGAGTCGGTAGATTCCGCTCGGGTCCGCTCATTTTCTTTGCCTACCCGGAGGCAATCGGGATTACTCAAGGCGGCTTTTTTGCCGGAGCCGAGGTGATCGAAGTCGAGCCGGCCTACACGTCTGTGATCGGTGGGGTTAACGACGCGCGTCGTCATGGGACGAGTTTTTCCCAGGGCGCGGCCTCGCGCTGTTGCCCGGAGAGGATGAAAGTCTCTCCGAACGCCCATCGGTGCGGGAGGCGGTAGTGCCTACTCACCATGGCGGTCATGTCACCTTCGCCCTACCCGCAAACAATTGGATAAAGCATGTCGTTTCTATGGGGGGTTCGGGGGAGACGCAAAGCGGCGCAAGGAGCGCATGCGCGGGTGGGGGGCGAGCAACGGCCTCCCGCGCCTCTGTCCCCCAAAAACGCGGGACGGGACGCTACCTGGGCGTTGCCCGTAAAACCCCGGGACGCCAATCGTGCGGCAACACTGTTCGGCCGGCATCCGGGTCGATCTTCCCTGGTAGGGGGATGGTTGTCGATGGTTTTAGGGAAACGGTCAATGAGTGGCGCGGTTACCCTCGCTTTTGCCTATACTCGGTGTGTGAGAAGAGGAAAGCTTTCTTTTTGCGTCCTGTCTTTTGAGATGGACCGGCTGGGTTTGGGTCTTGCATGAGGGGAAAACTCTTTTTGGTTTGCCAGCTGAATGAGCTTATTCTTGGCTCGGACGGGTAGATTCGAGCCATCCTCCTCCAAGTGCTTTAATCAATGTCACGGTGGAAACGTAGCGTTGCCCGGCGATTTGGGCTTCGACCAACTGCGCGCTTGTCCAAGTGCGCTCTGAATCGTCGACCTCAAAATAGTCCACCAGGCCTTCCTTGAAGCGCGTGAGGGATACGTCGTATTGCTTGCGGGCTGCTTCGACGGCTCGCCGTTGAACGACCATTTGCTGGCCGAGGATTCGAATACTCGAAAGGGCGTCCTCTACTTCGCGGAAAGCCTGGAGGACTTGCTGGCGGTAATCGTTCACGCTTGCTTCGTACGCGGCTCGAGCGGCCTCCAGGTTGGCGGCCAGCCGACCCCCTTCAAAGAGCGGGAAGTAAAGCGAAGGACCGATCGCCCACATTCGACTGGACCAGGAAAAAAGATTCGAAAGTTGTACACTTTCAAATCCTCCACTACCCGTCAGGCGGATGGTGGGGAAAAAGGCGGCAGTGGCCACCCCGATCTGGGCGTTGGAAGCCGCCATTCGGCGTTCGGCGCCTGCCACGTCAGGTCGCCTCTCAAGGAGTTCCGAAGGAAGGTAGGCTGGCACGGGCGGAGGATCCTTATCCATTTCGAGAGGATGGAACGGGAGTTGAAAGGACGAAGCCGGGCGTCCCAGGTCCAGAGCAATGGCATTTTCCAATTGTGCCCGCGTGACTTTGAGCCCGATGAGCTGGGACTCCACGGTTTCCTTTTCCGTTTGCGCGCGCGCCAGATCGAGCTCGTTGGCCAATCCGCCTTGAAATCGAGCGCGCACCAGCTCAAGGTTTCGCTTAACCGCTTCGAGAGTTCCTTGAAGTGCTAGGATCTGGGCATCAATGGCACGCAGCGTGTAATAGTTGTTAGCGACATCTGCGTGCAGGGTGAGGAGAACCGTCTCATAGTCTGCCTGACTTGCTTGGGCCAGTGCCTGGGCTGCCTCAAAACTTCGCCGGATGCGTCCCCAAACATCTAGCTCGTAGAGAGTGTCAAGGGCTGCCCGAAAGTCGTTGGCATAGGGCGAGAATCTCCCTTTCGGAAAAAAGGGCTGGTTTGGAGAAACTCTTTCCCGCACAAAGGAGCTATTCAAGTCAAGGTTGGGAAAGAGCGAGCTCAGAACCGAAAGCGCCTGGGCCCTGGCCACCAACACACGGTGGGCAGCCGCAAGCAGGGATTGGTTCTGTAGGGTCGCCTCGCTTTCCAGAGCATCCAATTGAGGATCCCGAAAGACGCGCCACCAGGTGCCTTTGGCAATCCCGTCTTGCGGGGTGGCGACTTTCCATTTGCCTTGGTTTGCACCGGGGCCATTCTTTGAGGAAAGAGAACCAGGTTGCCATTTCCACTTTTTCGGGACGGGAGCTGCGGGTCGCTGGTAGTCCGGACCTACGGCACACCCAGGAAAACCAAGGGACAGAAGAAAAAGCAAAAGCCATAGATTAGCTTTTTCTTTCTGGGAGAAAGACATAAAAGCACCCATGCTTTTATCAACCCCCTTTGGATGAGTCTAGTCTATCCTCGTGAGGGAAATCGGGATAGCCTAGTTCCCAAGGGGTGCACCTACTTGGGAAGAGTCCCCAGAAAAGAGAACGACAATGTTTTCGGATCGGCTATGTCTTTTACCACGACCGAAACAAAAGAGGATGTGCTTTGGATTGCGGGAGCCCGGACTCATAACCTTGCCGGGATTGAAGTCGCGATTCCTCACGGTCGGTTGACCGTGATTACGGGGCCGAGCGGTTCCGGGAAGTCTTCTCTTGCTTTCCACACCCTGTATGCCGAGGGGTACCGGCGGTACGTGGAGACGTTTTCTCCCTATACCCGCCAGTTTTTGGAGCGGCTTCCGAAACCGGACCTCGACAAAATCGAAGGAGTCATCCCGGCGATTGCTGTGGAGCAGGGGAAGATTGTCAAAAGTTCGCGGAGTACGGTTGCCACGCTTACCCAGATTTTGGATCTTCTCAAAATCCTTTTTTCTCGGTTGGGGGTAGCATTTTGCCCTCGATGCAGCCAGCTTTTGCGGCCCAAGGGGCCGAGAGAGATTACGGAAGAGCTCCTTGCGTGCGGGAAGAGTGAAGAAGCCATCGTGTTATTTCCGATGACCCTTCCGAAAGATTCGGTTTGGGGGGAGGTGTTTACTTTTCTTCAGGCGCAGGGGTTTGTGCGGATCTGGTGGCAAAATCGGCTCTGGCGGGTGGACGAGACCCCACCGGAAGGTGATCCTCCCCTAGAACTTTGGATCGTTGCGGACCGTTTCTTGGTGAAAGAGAGCTTGCGATCGCGCATCTCTGATTCCCTGGAGCGAGCTTTGGAGCTTGGCAAGGGGCGGGTGGATGTGCTTCTTCGCGAGGGGGAATGCCCATGGCGGCACCAGCGTTTTGCTTCCCGGTGGGTTTGTGCCACCTGCGGATATGACCAGCTTCCCGAGCCCCAGCCTTCCCTTTTTACGCCTCATCACCCTTTAGGAGCCTGCTCGAGGTGTCAGGGTTTTGGGCGGACGGTCGATTGGGACTGGGCGAAAGTGGTCCCGGACCCCTCGCTTTCCTTGCGCCGGGGTGCCGTTGCACCTCTCCGGTCGTCCCGGGCTTCCGGCTGGTGGGACAAAATGCTAGCGGCCTGCCGCAAGCGCGGGATCCCTATCCATGTTCCGGTTGGCGAATTGGGAGAAAAAGAAAAGGCCTTTATCTGGGAGGGAGATGAGGCGTTTCCATCGGAAGAAAAAACCGGATGGCGTGGTGTGTTGGGATTTTTTGAATTCCTCGCAACGAAAAGCTATAAGCCTCATATTCGAATTTTTCTATCGAAATACCGCTCCTACACGCCCTGCCCGGCCTGCCAGGGAAGCGGGTTAAACGAACGCGCGTGCCAATTCCGAATCGCTTTTGGCGGGGATCGATGGTTGACGCTTGCTGACACCCTTGCGCTGACGGCAGCGGAAGCAACCAAGCTTTTTCAAGCTCTTTCCATTCCTTCTTGGGACCGGGTAAGCGAGGAGCTACGAACCGCGCTGGTTCGGAGATTGGAAGCGCTTGTCGAGGTGGGTCTTGGGTATCTTGCGCTCAGCCGGCCCTCGCGCACCCTTTCTGGAGGAGAGACCCAAAGGGTTCACTTGATTTCCTGCCTGGGGAGCGGGTTGGTGCATACCCTATTTGTACTGGATGAACCGACCGTGGGTCTCCACCCCCGGGATAGCGCGCGGCTGGTGGGAGCGTTGGAAAAATTGCGGGATGGGGGCAACACCGTCGTCGTCGTGGAGCATGATGAGGCAATCATCCGCAGGGCCGATCACATCGTAGAATTGGGACCCGGGCGGGGTTCGGGCGGAGGAAGAGTTGTTTTTTCCGGTAGTCCTGCCGAGCTCCTTCGCCATCCTAGTTCCCTTACGGGTGCCTATCTCTCAGGAAGATCCCAGGTGGCCCGTCACGGTGTTCGGGAACCGAAACCGGGCTTTTGGCTAAAACTTTCTGGCATTCGGGCCCACAACCTTTCAGGGATCGATGTCAGCTTGCCGCTGGGTGTTCTTGTCTGCCTCGTGGGAGTGAGTGGTTCGGGAAAGAGCACACTTCTCGAGCAGGGTATTATCGCCGGATTAAGCCAAAAACTTTCGCTTTCCGTGGACATCGAAAGACAGGGGAGTGTGGAGGCGGTGGAAGGTTGGGAGCACATCCGGGACGTTATCTTTGTGGATCCGGCTCCCCCCTCCCGAACCCCTCGGTCTGTGGTGGCTTCCTACGTAGGAGTGCTCGATCCTCTTCGCGAGCTTTTTGCTCGAACTGAGGAGGCACAACTCAAAGATCTTCGGGCGGTCGATTTTTCTTTTAATGCCGGCAAGGGCCGGTGTCCCCGATGCAAAGGGGCCGGTGTGGAAGAAGTTCCGATGCAGTTTCTCGCGGATGTTTTTCTGCCTTGTTCAGCCTGTGATGGCCGGCGGTTTCAAGAACCGGTTCTCGAGGTCCGCTATCACGGGCGCACAATTTTGGACGTTTTAGACTGCACGGCAGAGGATGCTCTGGATTTTTTCGAAGGAGTTGGCAAGAGAGCCGCGGAGCCAGAAAAACGATGGAACCTTCGTATTTGCGAGGGATTGGAACTTTTGCGCTCGGTAGGCCTTGGTTACCTGAAACTCGGCCAGCGCTTAAGCGAACTTTCCGGAGGTGAATCCCAAAGGATCAAACTAGCGGCGCATCTCATGCAGGGGCTCGGGCAAGAGAGGCGAGTCCCGAACCGGTCCCAAACAACGCTTCTCCTTATGGACGAACCTTCGGTGGGGTTGCACCCGGATGATCTCCAGGCGTTGGTGGCGACATTGGACCGGTTGCTCAATCTGGGTTATTCAATCGTCATTATTGAGCATAACCTGGACCTTATCCGGTGTGCGGACTGGCTTGTGGAACTGGGACCTGGGGGAGGGCCGGAAGGCGGAAAAGTCATTGCCAGTGGTCCTCCTGGAGAGGTAGCTCGCCAGCAGGGAAGCCCGACAGGGGAACTCTTGCAAAGGAAATGGCAGGAGCGCGGCGAGTCTTTGGCGAGCCCACCAGCAGTTTGGGGGTCACCGCGGCGCCCTCTTCCCTCTGGGGTCATCTCGATCCGTAACGCAACCCATCATAATCTCCAATCGGTTTCCTTGGATATTCCCTGGGGCCGCTGGACGGCTTTCTCCGGTTTGAGCGGTTCCGGCAAGTCTACACTGGCTTTTGAGCTTCTTTTTGCCGAAGGGCAGCGCCGGTACCTGGAATGTGTCAGTCCCTATGTTCGGCAGTTTGTTGAGCAGCTGGAACGACCGGAGGTAGAATCCGTGACCGGGGTCCCGCCTAGCGTGGCAGTGGAACAGCGGGCTTCCTTGGCTGGCCCTAAAAGTACCGTAGGAACCGTAACGGAGATTTATCCCTTTTTGCGGCTTCTTTATGCGAAGCTGGGACTACCTCACGATCCTAAAACCGGCGAAAGAGCACAAAAACAGACTCTGGAGGAAATCGCGCGAAAAATTGACCAACTCCTTCTCAGGACACAACGCCTCTGGGTTCTAGCTCCGTTGGTTCGGGGCCGAAAAGGATCCTACGCGAGGCTTGGTTTGTGGGCTCAAAAGAAGGGCTACCCCTATCTTTGGGTCGATGGGAGGATGATTGCGTCCGACTCGTATCAACCGTTGGCTCGTTTTCGAGAACATACTATTCATGTCGTCTTGGGAGAGCTGAATGCATCGGGCTCGCCAGAAAAAATGCGCGTATTGGTGCAGGAGGGTCTATCCTTGGGCAAGGGAAGTGTCTATACGTTGGACAGCCGGGGCAAGCTTGTCCTCTATAGCGTGCATTTTCACTGCCCAAGCACTGGGAGTTCCTTTGAGGAACTGGATCCCAGGCTTTTTTCCTTTCATTCGCCCCATGGATGGTGCCCGGCGTGCCGGGGATTTGGCGTAGAACTTTTAGGGAGACAAGAGGATCGTCTGGAAGGTTTTGGCGAACAAGGGTTGGAGGGAGTGCCGCAGACCGGCTCTGGAAGCGCTCTTTGCGAATGTTGCGGTGGCCAACGACTGAATGAACTCGCACGCCGCGTGACCTTGCCTTTGGGTGCGTGGTTGCATCCGGATGGGCCGACTCTTCCTGAGCTCTGTCGCCTCACGATCCGGGAGCTCGTGCGTTACTGGGATTCCATAAAGCTGGAAGGAACGCTCGCTCTCATTGCATCGGAAATTCACCAGCAGGTTCGGCAGCGCTTGGCTTTTCTGGAAGGCGTGGGGCTTGGCTACCTCACGCTGGATCGGCCAATGGGAACTCTTTCGGCTGGAGAATCTCAGAGGATCCGCCTGGCGGCTCAACTGGGTTCACCTCTCCAAGGGGTGCTCTATGTGCTCGATGAGCCGACCATCGGGCTTCACCCTCGAGAGTGCCAGGGGCTATTGGATGCCGTGGAAAAACTCAAAGCCCGGCGCAATACCATTGTCATGGTAGAACATGACGAGGAAGCCCTTCGAAGGGCTGACTGGATTGTGGAGCTCGGACCGGGAGCGGGAAAAGGCGGGGGTAAGATTGTGGCCGAAGGAAAATGGGACGAGCTCATAGAAAAGGATTGCGCCACGGCCCGAGCGTTTCGGCAGACTCGACGCCATCCCTTGCGAGGAGCTCGCAGACCGTGTCCTGGGGAACAAGGATGGTTACGGGTCGAGGGGGCCTGCGTGCACAATCTCAAGGACCTTGTCGTCGAGATCCCACTGGGGCGGCTCGTTGTTATTTGCGGACCTAGTGGGGCAGGAAAAAGCACGCTTTTACAGCACGTGGTATTCCCTGCGGTTTGCGGTTCCGAGCCCGGGCGGAAAAACAGGCCGAAAGGGAGGGCTCAAGAAGGATCTGGATGGAAGCGGGTGGAGGGAGCAGAACGGATCGGCGGTGTGCGGCTAGTGGATTCGGAGCCGATTGGGAAAACGCCCCGTTCGACGCCGGCTACCTACATCGGGCTCATGGATGCTCTCAGGGAATTTTTTGCCTCGCTCCCTCTGGCGCGACAGAGGGGTTATGGCCCCGGGCGGTTTTCCTACAACAATCGCGAGGGTCAATGCCCGCAATGTGGGGGATGTGGTATGCTACGGGTACAGCTGCCCCTTTTATCCCCTACCACATTGCGCTGCCAGGGTTGCAAGGGAATGCGATTTAATCCTCAAACCCTAGAGGTTCAATACCGCGGAAGGAATCTTGCGCAGGTGCTTGCCCTGACGGCGGAAGAAGCCCTGGAGTTTTTTTCGGGGCTCCCCCGGATAGAACGGAAGTTGCGGCTTTTGTGCGATGTCGGTTTGGGTTACTTGCCTCTCGGCCAGCCTAGTCCCACTCTTTCCGGGGGAGAAGCCCAGCGGATCAAGCTTGTGGCCGAGCTTGAGGCTTGGTCGGTTGCTTTTCGTATGGGCCGGTCCCGGAAAGGTTTGCTTCCTTACCTCTACCTTCTGGAAGAACCTACCATCGGGCTTCACTTGGAGGATGTGACGAAACTGCTTGCTACCCTCCAGGCGCTTGTTGATCAGGGCCACACGGTTGTGGTCGTAGAGCACCATCCGGAGGTGATCGCGGAAGCCGACTGGGTGATTGAGTTAGGCCCGGGGGCCGCAGAAGAAGGAGGGTGGATCGTCGCGAGCGGTCCTCCGGAAACAATCGTTACTGTGCCAGGCTCTCCGACTGGACCCTATCTGGAGGCCGTCTTGCAAGAGGCCTCACAGTAAAGACGCGCTTGGGGCACGCTAGTAAGCTTGTCCCCCTCGTTTAAAGATCGGATCGGCGCAGAGCACGGAAAAAATCTTGGAGAAGTTGGAGCGAGCGTTCCGCAAGGACCCCTCCCTCTACCTCGCACGGGAAGCGGGGGCGCCCATCTGGACCCAGGATCACGTGAAGGGCTCCTCCTAACCCACCCATTTTGGGGTCTGCCACCCCAAAGACCACGCGCGTAACGCGCGTTAGGAGAATGGCTCCGGCACAAAAAAAACACGGTTCCTTTGTAACATAGAGCGTGCAGCCACTAAGCCTCCAATCCCCTACGATCCGTGCCGCTTCCCGTAGCGCAAGAACCTCAGCATGAGCCAGAGCGTCACGGAGTTCCTCAACCCGGTTTGAGGCCCGCGCAAGGATTTCTTGGCCGCGGATGACCACGGCTCCGACGGGTACTTCTCCTCGCTCCGCGGCCTCTTCGGCAATTCGGAGAGCTTCTTCCATAAAGAACTGGTCCAGGTTATATTGGTCAATGTTCGGGGAGCTCATGAGTCTCTTTGACCTAGCGGCAAGGTAGGAAGAAGACCACTCAGTTTGAGACGTGAAAAGAGTTTTCTTATAAGGAATGAAAGCATTCCAGTTGCAACCTCTCTACGAAACCATCCGGCGGGGGGGCAAGGCGTGGTATCCCTTAGGCCCCAGGGTGCTCTGGAGAGTGACCGGGAAGGACGGGCTAAGGTATCTCCATGGCCAGTTAACTCGGGACATCCTAAACCAGCCGCCAGGGACAGCTTGTTATGCATTGGCTTTAACGCCGAAAGGGAAACTGGAAGCGGAATGCACCGTCTGCCGGGGGATAGCTGGGGAACTCTGGGTAGAAGCTCCCTGGGAATTAAAAGAAGTGTTACAGAAAAGATGGGAAAAGTTTCTTGTGGCTGACGAGGTCTTGTTTGAAGAATGTTCCCTGGCTTGGAGCCTAATCCACTGTTTTGGATCAGAACCGCCGGTTCTTTCCTCAAACTTCTTGTGCTGGGAAAGCCGTCGCCTTGGACTTCCGGGCTGGGATCTTTGGGTACCCGTGGGCGAGCTAGAAAAGCTATCCGTTGACCTTCCGCAAGTCCCTGAGCCCCTATGGGAAACGTTGCGCTCGGAAATGGGGATCGGCCGGTGGGGCAAGGAACTAGGACCGGATCTTCTGCCTCAAGAGGCAAGACTGGAGCGCTACGCAATTGACTTTAGAAAAGGTTGTTACGTAGGCCAGGAAGTCGTCTCCCGGCTAGCCTACGTGGGTCGTGTACATCGAGTTCTCAGTTTGCTCGCTTGGCAGGGAGAAGAGGGCGAACCATCTGAGCCTGTCCATTTCGCTCGAGAGGATACAACACCTCTCAAAAGCACAAGTCTTGCCTATTCCTTTGCTTTGAATCGTTTCATAGCTCTGGCTTTTCTCCCGGTCATTCACTCCGAACCGGGTACACGTTACCATTCCCCCTATGGGCCGTGGCAGGTCATAGAATTCCCCGCTCAGCTGCAACCATTTCCCTAGACCGCCAGTACCCGCGAGTCTCGGCAAGCGCAACGGTTGGAATAGGAAAAAGGGTTACTTAGCGCTGGGACTCTCTCCGCTTTCCTCCTTTTTCTCCGCGTGAGTGGCAACCGGTTGGGCGGCCGGCGACTTAGGGATGTAAGCCCACTTTCCATCTTCTATTTTCTTTAAGTGAGCGATCTTGCGGCCGGTGGAATAAAACCAGCTGTACAGGTTATTGAGCTTCATCCCCAACTTTTCTGCCAACTCACGAACCGTTAGCCCGGAGGGCCCGGCTTGCTCGAGTTCGCTCAATACTTTATCCCGTAACTGGCCAGGCCGGTTCATCCGAACTCTCGTACCCCTGGGTCGGCCACGGCGAGCTGTCACTCTCGGACCTGACCCGAGAGCTTCAATTCTCCGGTCGATGTTTTGGATCTTTTTAAGTAGCTCTTCCTTTTCTTCTACGAGTTTTGCTAGCTCCTGGAGATGGGCACTTGTCAATTGAGTGAGTTTCATACTGTAAACATATGTTACGGGAAAGTTCCTGCATGCAAGTTCTTTTTTGTGATTCTGGCAAAGAGAGATCTATTTTTGTCCTGCAAGGCGCGTGGAGTTCCTGCATCGGGCCAAGTTCCCACTTTCTAACTTTTGGTTGCACAAGCTGGGCCACGGGAAGAGCCCACGGGTGTAAGCGGCGTGTTTTTTGGCCGCAAAGAAAAAGCTCTTTGAGCAGTGGTCTAGCTAGGATTCGGTTTCCAAGGAATGTTCTTCGGGGGCCCGGAAGGCTATACGGAAAGCAGGAGCATTGTATCGGGGAAACGAGCCACGATCCACCCGTATGGGATAGTCACGTGCAAAGAAAACGGTGCGTGCTTTTGTTGGGTAGGTGATGCACGGAGAGTTCTCTTTTCCCTCCTCGTGATCAAGGGAAAAGTCACAGCCTGGATGAGAGAAAAAGGAGCGAACAGTTTGTTTCCCCAGTACCCGGTCAGAACGAAACGTCCGGTTCACAACCGAGGAGTTCTTAAGAAAAATCCGTCCAACGACTTGCGCGGGGCTACACAATGGTTCCATGTTTCGAGGAACAAGAGGGGGTTGGCCTATCGCGGGTTGGGTTTTTCTTTGAAACATCCAAACGCGATGAAGATCGGGCCGCCAGTTGGTTCGAATGGGCCGACCTAGGAAAACTCCTTCTTGTGGTACTGGTATCCGGGCCGCTCCCCAGGGATCCGTTGGGTTTGCCGCTTCCTTTTTGGATTTTTCTGACGGTAAACCTAGGCGATTACACAGGGTCGCGCGCAAGCGTTAGGCCAAGCAAATAAGCTTTAGGATTGGCCAGGCCCATTAGCGTGCAACTTTTTTATGGAGAAGAACCTTTTTCCATTGACTGACAGCCCGTCAACAAGCCGGGATTGGCCAAAGAGCTTCTTAGCTTGGTGCATGGCTCTGGTTGACTTCCTGTAAGAGACAATCGATAAGACCCTTCATCGTGTGCTCGCTGGCTTCACAATCGACAGGATAACCAAGATGCTTTAGCGCCTGGGTTGTCACCGGTCCAATGCTTGCGTACTTAGGGCGCGGGTGATTCTTTGTAGCTTGGTCCAAGCCCAAATCCTTCCAAGCGTGTACTGCGCTGGGGCTCGCGAAGAGAATCCAGTGAGCGCCTTCGTTTTGGAGCCGGTTTCGATCTCCTGTGGGGTCTTCGCGTTGCAACGTCGTTTGATAGACGGTTAGTGGGATGACCTGGGCTCCGTGTGCCTCCAAAAACACTTTGAGCTTTGGATCGGCAAGTGTACCGCGCACAAGACACACCCGTTTGTTTTTGACGTCTTCGTCTGTGAGCTTTTGAGCCAGTTCTTCCGTGGTGAATCGTTCCGGTATGAGATCTACTTTCAGATGGAAAGCTTCAACGGCTTGAGCGGTTTTCTTCCCCACGGCAGCGATCCTTGCATTGCCCAGGGCACGGACATCTCCGTGAAGCTTCCAAAGGAGCTCGAAAAAGATTTTTGCGCCGTTAGCGCTCGTAAAGACGAGCCAATCAAAAGAGTCTTTACAGCGTTGAATCCACTGGAGCTGGGCTGGTTCTAACGGGAGAGGCTCGATTTGAATGGTAGGAATTTCCAGCACATCGGCACCAAGTTCCTGTAACAAACGTGAGGCGAGCTCAAGCTCATGCATGGGCCGGGTGAGAACGACCCTCTGGCCCCAGAGAGGGCGTTTTTCCCACCACTGGAGCTGGGTGCGGAGGTTGACAACCTCCCCGAGGATCACTATCATGGGAGGACCGAGCCCGGACTCTTGCGCGCGGGCGGGTAACTCTTCAAGGGAGGTCTGGATCGTTTTCTGCCAGGGATAGGTTCCCCACTGGATGGCCGCCGATGGGGTCTTAGGGTTCATGCCTTTTTCCAGGAGCAACCGTACAGTAGAATGGAGCGTAGTTGCTCCCATGAGGATCACTTTGGTCCCCGGGAGGGTTGCCACCAGATCCCATCGGATCTGGGTCTCCTTCTTTTGGGGGTCTTCGTGACCGGTAAGGATGAGGGCGCAAGACGAAAGCTCCCGGTGCGTCAGCGGGATGCCAGCGTAGGCCGGGACAGCAAGCGCCGAAGAAACGCCGGGCACCACTTCGAACGCAACTCCGGCGTCAGCTAGCGCCGAGGCTTCTTCTGCTCCTCGACCAAAAAGGAAAGGGTCTCCGCCTTTGAGTCGAAGGACCTTCTTAGCCGCTCGAGCCTGCGCGATGAGTTGTTCTGTAATCATCCTTTGAGTGAGGGCGGGCTTACCGGGGGTTTTACCAACGTAGATCATTTGCGCTCCGGGCCTGGCCCACCGGAGGAGCCTGGGATGGCACAAGTGATCATAAAGGATAACGTCGGCTTGCTCTAGAAGTTCCTTGGTCCGGAGGGTGACGAGCGAAGGATCTCCTGGCCCGGCTCCGGCAAGATAAACAATCCCCTTGGCGGGTTTGCCTGGCACGTGAATCGGCTCCATATTCCCTTTTTCGCTCTCGTTTCCGTTGCCCGCGGGTTGACCGGCAGGCTGGTCGAATTTGTGTATGCTTCCGCTTGGGTAAGGGGTGTAAGTTTTGCTGCGTTTTTCTCTAGCTAGGATCCTGTTTATGGAGTTGTTCGGCTAGCTTTTTTCCAACCCCTTCTGGATCCTGAACCGTCCCTTCAATACGGGCCCGTTTGGGTTTTTCCCATCCGGGAAGGTGGGCAAAGCCTTCCAGGACCAGTCGGTTACCCTCAACGGTCCCTTTGGCTGCAATGGGAGCCCGGCAACCTCCCCCCAAAGCGTATAAAAAAGCTCGTTCCGCCCGTACCTCTGCGCTCGTCGGTGGATCGTGGAGCACGCGTACCACATCTCTGACCGAAGGATCATTCCGTCGAATTTCAACCGCCAAAGCTCCCTGCCCCGGGGCAGGAAGCATTTGGTCGAACGGCAAGGGAGTAAGATAGGGAATCGTAAGCGAAGGAGAGAGCCTTTTCCATCCGGCCAAAGCAACCAGGGTAGCAGTCCAATCCGGATGAGACAAAAGCTTGGCGAGCCGGGTATCCAGGTTCCCCCGGACAGGAACGAAATGCGCCCGGGGAAGGAGAACCTCCAACTGTGCCTGACGTCGCAAACTCCCTGTCGCAATGGTAGCTTCCCCCGAAAGCTCCTCAGGACGGGCAACGGTGTTACTCACCCAAAGATCGCGAGCGTCCTCTCGTTTGGGGATGGCGGCGATCTCAAGTTCCGGATGTCCTTCTACTGGAAGGTCCTTAAGACTATGAACCGCAAGATCGATTTCTCCTCGGAGGAGAGCTTCCTGGATCTCCCGGACAAAGATCCCTTTGCTAGCTTGCCCCGGTGTTCCATCCTGGAGCTGGTCTCCGCGGGTGTGAAGAACGATTTTCTGACAAAAAAGTCCTGGAAAACAATGTTGCAGAGCCCGGCAGACCTGGTCCGTTTGTGCGAGAGCTAGTAAGCTCCCTCGAGTGCCAACACACAGACGCTCGGTGGCCACGGTCAGACTTTTCTGGGCGCCAGTTCGCCAGCGGCAAACCGGTCCTGGGCCCACTTCATGAATTGATCTACAAAGTTTTGGATGATCAGAGAGCAGCGTTCCAATTCCTGGTATCGCTGTTTGAGATTCTGTTCGGCCATCTCTTTGAGGTCGTCAATATTATAAAGATACACATCGTCCAAAAGGTGGAGAGACGGATCGATGTCACGGGGTACGGCAAGATCGATTAAAAAAAGCGGCCGGCCCCTTCGGACGGAGAGAATCGGACCCAGATTTTCCCTTCTGATAACGTAGTTGGGAGCAGAAGTGGAGCTGAGAATGACATCGGCCAATTGACCCCAGAAGGCAAATTCTTCCCACGTGCTTGCGATCGCGCCCAACTCGAACGCGATTTTCTGAGCACGTTCGAAATGTCTCCCTCCGATCACTACGAGCTTGGCTCCCCGCGCATGAAGGGCACGGGCCGTACGGGTTGCCATGGTTCCCGTCCCGATCAAAACGACGACCCGCTGGGTTAGGGAACCAAAAAGTTTCTCGGCTAAATCAGCCGCGACGGATCCAACGCTAACACTTCCGCGAGTAATGAAGGTGGAAGAGCGGCACTGTTTAGCGGCAGCAAACGCGGATTGAAACAGCCGGTTAAGCCAGGGCCCGGTCATTCCCAGTTCCTTGGCGATCCCGTAGGCTTCCTTCAATTGCCCAAGAATCTCTGTCTCGCCAACAACCATAGACTCGAGGCCAGCGGCCACTCGAAAGAGATACTCCACGCAGGATCTTTCCTCTCGAAATTGGAGAAAAGGGCTAAGATCGGTGGAAATCTTATGGAAATTCTGGAGAAACTCCGCCCACGCTTTTTGGGTCCGCCCGGGATCGCAGGAGCGCGCAAAAAAATCCACCCGGTTGCAGGTAGAAACTAAAACGGCTTCCTCTACGTGCATGAATGCGCGCATCTCGGGAAGAGCTAGGGGGAGCTGCCGGGTTGCAAAGCTAACCCGTTCGCGAATTTCCAACGGTGCGGTCCGGAAGGAGATCCCTCCACAACACAAACCCAGCCTCATTCTATCCCAAAGGATTCGATCACAGAAACCGGTGGTTCTGCGATAGCGAGTTGATTCCCCAGAACGTTAGCAGGATAAAGAGGTAGCTAACCAGTGACGCAAGGGCCATCTGGTGGCAGCTCCACCGAACCGTGCGGGGAGCTAATACAAGAAAAAAATACACCAACCAAACAAGTCCTGACCACGCAACCTTGACCCAGTCCCACTGGCCTTGTGTGGAGATCCAAAACCCTAGCCCGATCCCAAGGCTAAGGAGAACAAATCCAAAAGCAAGGAGGCGTCGTTGGATGACCATAAGTTCTCCTAGCGATGGGAGCCGGAAAAGCCAAAGCCCTAGGCGGTAATGTTTCAGCTCGTGTTCCTGCACAAGGAAAAGAAAGGACGCGATGGCTGCAAGCCCAAGGACTCCATAGGCAAGGAGCGCCACCGTCGCATGGAATTCGAGCACCGGGCCCACTTTGGGAAGGGGACGGGCACGGTCCCAGGGAAGAACCAGAGCTGCCAGGTTAAAAACCGTCACCACGGGAGCGGTAAATAACCCGAGAACCGAAACATGGTAGATGGGACCAATGACCAGATGGGTCAAAAGGAAAGACCACGCGAGGAACGCCGATACTTCCCCCAGGGTGGTAATGGGGCAATGACCTACCGTTTTTCCCTCTTGATATAAGAAGATCGATTCAAAAAGAAACGCGAAGGCTAAAAGAGCGGTTGTCCCTGGGGGAAGGCGGGTTTTGGGGTTACTCAAGGAGGGAAGTCCCACCCCTGCAGCGACCGCTGTAAGCGCAGTGGCAGCGAAAAGCCAGCCTCGGGCTGTCATCCGGCAAAAGCCCCCACAATCGCTAGGTTGTCAATAGCAGGCGTCGCACCACTTCCTGCACTCTCTTCCCCTCCGCTCGTCCGGCAATTTTGGCCATGACCGCCTTCATAACGGGGCCCAGTTGAGCCACGGAAGAGGCTCCCAGTTCTTGGATTGTTTCCCTGGCCAGATTTTCCAGCTCCTCGTCGGAGAGGGCTTTGGGAAGGAACTCTTCGAGGATCCTCGCCTCCTCTTCCTCCTTTTGGGCCAGTTCCAGTCTTCCCCCTTGCCGAAAACCGGCCGAAGCATCGGCTCGTCGCTTGATCTCCCTGCGAACCACCTGGATTTCCTCGCTTTCCGTAAGCTGAGCTCCTTTTTCAATCGTGGCGTACTGGAGCGCGCTTTTGAGCGTTCGTAAAGTGGAAACCCGGTGGGCCTCCTTCCTTTGCATCGCAGCACGTAGTTCTTCTGCAACTCGAGTGACAATAGCCATAGGGCTATGATAAAAGGGAAAAGCTAACCCGTCAAAAAAGAGACCCGCTGTGAAGACCCTCTACCGCTACCTCCTCCGGCAAGTCCTGGCAGGTACCTTGGGGGCTACGGGTGTACTCGTCTTCGTTCTGGTCACGGCCAATTTTCTTCGGGACGGAATCGAGCTTCTCAATAACCGGGAGGTCAGCCTTTGGGTTGTCTTGCAGCTCATCGGGTACCTCGTCCCTTTCGTTCTGACCTTTGCGCTCCCCTGGGGACTCCTGGTCGCCGTGCTTCTGGTTTTTGGCCGATTGGCGCAAAACCGGGAACTCCTGGCGCTCCATGCCAATGGAATCAGTTTGGCTTCGATCGTTGCGCCCATCCTTTGGATGGCTTTAGCGCTGAGCTTTTTCTCCTTTTGGATTAACGCCTTCCTGGGCCCTCGAAGCCGGCACGCCTTTAAGGAACTTTTTGCTGATACGATCATTTCGCATCCCATTTGCCTTTTCCAATCACAGAGAGCGGTTGACCAGTTCCAAGGTTTCCGGATTTTTGTGGGAGGCCGGCGTGATACGGAGCTTCAAGACGTTCACTTGTGGCAGATCGATGAAGGATACCGGCCGGTCCGGTGCGTTCGGGCGCGAAAAGCGCAAATCCTGCAGGACTTGAAACACCACCGGCTGGTTTTGACTCTCTACAAGGCTCGCCAAGAAGAGAGGACCGGCTGGGGTCCTAACGCAGAGGTTCAGGAGACCTCAGGAGGCCGTGCGGACGAGCTCCCGTTAGAAATTTCTCTTATCCCGCTGATCGAGCGGATGGGAACCCCGAGATCAACCGGCGGTTCCACCCTGGCAGAGATTGCCAAGGATCTTCTGGATCGCTCTTCCATTCTCCATCGTTCCAATCCAACCCCCGTGCTGACCGAGATTCAAAAAAGGCTAGCGTTTTCCTTTTCGTGTTTCACGTTTGCGCTGGTAGGGATTCCGATTGCCCTTTGGACGCGCAGGGGGGAGACTTCGCTCAATCTGGCCCTGAGTTTGGCCATTGTCCTTGCGTACTATCTGGTCATTCTGGCAGGGGATG
This sequence comes from Candidatus Methylacidithermus pantelleriae, assembly GCF_905250085.1. Lineage (GTDB taxonomy): Bacteria > Verrucomicrobiota > Verrucomicrobiia > Methylacidiphilales > Methylacidiphilaceae > Methylacidithermus > Methylacidithermus pantelleriae. The sequence continues at coordinate 79,064 of NZ_CAJNOB010000012.1, read as the reverse complement.
CGCTCAAAGCCCGTACTACCCTTTTCCCGGAATTGATCGTATGGTTCCCCAATTTCGCTTTCCAGTTGGCTGGTTGTGCCTTTCTTTGGAAGGCAAGCCGCCTATGATCTCGGCGAGGCAAGCGAAAAAAGAGAAGTTGCCCAACGCTTGAGCCTAACCGTCTACGTCAAAGCACGGGGCAGAAGGAGAAAGGAAACGTCTCTCCTTGCCCTCTTTACGATTGTATCGGTCCCCCCGTTTTGCCCACAAGCTCCTTTGCTAAGGCGAGAGCTTGGGACCGGTCCTTGATCTTTCCCTCAAGCTGTGCTTCTCGGATCTCGGCCAGGATGCGACCCAGCTCTTTTCCGGCGGGGATCCCCATAGCTTGCAGATCCCAGCCAGTAATGAGCCGGGGGGGTTCGATTTCGCTCTGGCTAAGCTCGCTTTGTTTTTGAATCAAAAATTCATAGATCGATAAATCTCCGTGAGAAGACAGACAATCAATCCGGTGAAGTTCGAGTTCCAGCGCAAACGTGGGCCGCGCCATGAGTTTTTTCAAAGTCGAAAGGCGCATATGAGGCACGTCTTTAAAGGTCATATGATTGGCTACAATCGAGGAAACTTTTTCAGTGATTTCCCGGCTGTATCGAAGCCGCCGAAGAATGTCTGCGGTCAATCGGGCACCTACCGTTTCGTGTTCGTTAAAACGGATTCTCCCATTTTCATCCCGCCGGGCCGTGAGAGGTTTACCAATGTCGTGGAAAAGACAGGCCAGGGTTAATTCCAAGGGAGCTTGGCGAAGATGCGATAACATCAAGCAGACGTGCTCAAATACGTCACCCTCCGGGTGATATTGGGGTGGCTGTTCCACTCCATGAAGCGCAGCCACTTCCGGGAGGATATGCACAAGAAGCCCGCTTTCATCCAAAAGCCGAAGACCCCGCGCTGGTTCGGGTCCCGTCCATATCCGATCCAATTCTTCTCGAATACGCTCGGGCGCGATGTTCTTGATTGCAGCTGCTTGTTCCCGGATAGCAAGCCATGTGGCGTTTTCAATGTCGAAGCCTAGATTGGCGGCAAGCCGGATCGCGCGCAGCAATCGCAAGTGATCTTCGGAAAACCGGGCTCGGGGGTCTCCAATGGCTCGGATCAGGCGGTTGTGCAGGTCCGCTTGACCCCCCACAAAATCAATGACCTTTTCTCGAAGCGGATCGTAGAAAAGGCCATTAATGGTAAAGTCGCGCCGTAACGCATCTGCCTGGGCGGTAGCAAAGCGTACGGAAACGGGGCGTCGGCCGTCCTCGTATCCCAGGTCCTCACGAAAGGTTGCCACCTCAAACGTGTGTCCCTCTTCAAGGACGCGCACCACACCGAAGCATTTTCCTTCTAGACCCGTCGTTTTTGGAAAAAGCTTCTGGACCTCTTCAGGCCGGGCATCCGTCGCAATGTCAATATCCTTGGGGAAGCGTCCGAGAAGCTGATCCCGCACGCATCCTCCGGCAAAATATGCGGTAAAACCGGCTTTTACCAGGCGTGCGACGATCTTCTTGCCAATTTCCCATGCTTGCGTTGCCTCGCCCATGTTGGTAAAGGAACCCGTTTCCCTCTCCTTTGGCAACTCCCCAGGGCAGGACGGAGATGGGGGAAGAGCAAGAGTGGGGGATTTTTCCCCGACCAGGGGTGCAGATGCGGGAACGGGTTTCCCACGCGTTTTGGGGTGCGTGGGGAGGGGTCCTCGCGGGGGAAAAAGAAAAAGAATTCCCCCAATGGTACCCCAAAAGGCAAAAACTCCAAAACTTGCCAGTGAAAAGGCCAGAGCAACCGGTGCGGCAATGCCCAAAGGTGCCAGAAGGAAAACAAGGGAAGCTTCTCGAATTCCCAATCCGCCAATGGAAATGGGGAGGGAACAAAGCGAGGTGGCTAGGGAGATAACCACGCCGAGTACCAGGAGTGGGAGCCCTACCCCCAGTCCTCGGGCTAAAGCGCCGTACAATAGAATCCCGCCCCATTGAATGAGGAGAGACAAACCCAGCCCCAACCAGCATATTTTGCGGCAGGAACGGTAGCGCCGAAGCGTAGCCCAGAACCGCGTCCAAAAAGGGGAACGGCGGTGCCCGCATCGGTCGTTACGAAATCGGACGGAATGAGGTAGGAACAAAAGAAAAAGGCCGGCAACGCCCAAAAGAGAAGCAGTTCCTAAAGCAAGGGCCCACAAGGGACGGGTTGAAAGGGGAATCGTTTTCCAAGGGAGGAAAATGGCTAATATGGGAGCGGAAAGACCGGTGGCGATCGTCCCTAAAAGCCGGTCGTAGATGAGTGAGAGAGCCACAGCGAGGCGAGCTCGACGCCGGAAGGACTGGACCACTACAAAGCGTACGATATCCCCCCCACTGGATCCGGGCAGAAGCAGGTTGAAACACTGGCCGAGGAGAGTAATCCGGAAAGACGCGCGAAAGGAGAGAAAAATTCTTTGTACTTCCAGGAGTTTCTTCCAGCGCCAGGCTCCAAGGAGCAGCTGGAGACCTGCGAGGAGCTCGGCCACCACCAGCCAGGAGCCTCGAACCTCTTGGGAAACTTGCCACACGGTCCTCCAGGGTATCTTCCAGGCCAAAAGGGATAGGAGAACCAAAGAAACGCCCGCCCGCACGAGAAGGTTTCGGCGGCCGGACGGTAAATAGAAAGCTGGCCAGTGCATCGGTTTAGGGGTGTCTGTGGGTCGAAGGGAAGAAAGGCTCTGCGCGTGTTGACAGTTACCATCGGACAACCGGAAAACGATCTCCATAGACGTGATCGATGCGCCCGACTGCCGGCCAGAATTTGCGCAAGGCGACCCAGGGCAAGGGGAATGCTCCCCGTTTCCGGTCGTAGCTGTGCTCCCAGCGCTCCTGGGTAACCATGGCAGCTGTATGCGGAGCCCAGCGAAGAGGGTGATCCTCCCGGTCGAGTTTCCCCTGGGCAATTTCCACAAGCTCAGTGTGAATGGAGATCATTGCCTCGCAGAACCGGTCAAGCTCCTCCTTTGTCTCCGTTTCTGTCGGCTCGATCATGAGAGCGCCGGGCACCGGCCAGGAAATCGTAGGAGCATGAAATCCATAGTCCATCAGCCGGCGGGCGATGTCCTCTGGACCCACTCCTGCCGCTTCCCTCCAAGGTCGTACATCGAGCACGCATTCGTGGGCGACCCAACCTCCGGGGCCTCGGAAGAGAACCGGAAAGTAGGGGTCAAGACGGGAGGCCACATAGTTGGCATGAAGAATAGCGGTAAGCGAAACCTTGCGTACCCCTTCTTTTCCTAAGAGCGATAGATAGACCCAAACGATAGGAAGAAGACTTGCGTTGCCCAAGGGTGAGGAGACAAGCGCCCCCCCTTTTCGGTCGCTCCTTCTATCCCATGGGTGGGACGGGAGGTAGGGGGCTACATGCGCTATTGCTCCCACTGGTCCTGCCCCCGGGCCTCCTCCCCCATGGGGAATACCAAATGTTTTGTGGAGATTCAGCTGTCCAACATCCATACCCAGTTCTGCCGGGCGACAGAGTCCTAAGATTGCGTTCATGTTGGCGCCGTCCCAGTACACAAGCCCCCCGTGTTCATGCACATCCTGGACGAGTCGCGTCATACTTTCCTCAAAAATTCCGTGTGTGGTGGGGTAGGTAACCATCAACGCCCCAAGCTTTTCTCCATACTGGGCAATAGCTTGCTTCCACGCTTCCCGATCGAGGCACCCCCGCTTGTCGGATGGGAGAGTTACAACGTCAAAGCCCGCAAGCCGTGCACTGGCGAAATTGGTCCCGTGGGCGCTATCCGGAATCAAACACAGTTTGCGATGCGATTCCCCACGGTGCTCGTGATAACGACGAATCGCAAGCAACCCTGCTAGCTCGCCCTGGGAACCTGCGTTGGGTTGAAACGTGAAGGAGGAGAACCCTGTAAGCTCGCAGAGCCAGTGTTCCAGTTCCGCGACCAGCTCCTGGTATCCCTCCTGCCAATCGAGGGGAATGGCGGGATGGGGGGTTGCAAATCCTTCCCATCGCGACGCCACCAAGCAAGCTGCAGGTGTCCATTTCATTGTGCATGAGCCCAAGGGGATCAGCCCATGTACAAGGCTATAGTCTTTTTGCGCCAGGGAGTGAATGTATCGGACCAGCTGGGCTTCGGTCCGGTACTGCCGAAAGATCGCCTGCTCGCAGAAACTTTCCTTCCGCAATAGCTCAGCTGGAAGATCCTCGGTTACTTCCTCCCAAAGTCTTGGAAGCTTCCACGCATCCCGCTCCAGGTTACCCTCCAAGAAAACGTCCAAAAGCGTCTCTAGCACCCCCGTGTCTACCGTCTCGTCGAACGCTACCAGAATTTCTCCTGTCTCTCGGGTTTCCCGTTGACCCAAAAAAAGGCCTCGGTCGAAAGCGTGCTTCCGAACATGTTCCGCCCGCTCGGGAGTGGTAGTGATGGCGAGCGTGTCGAAATAGGGGCCCGGATCCACACGGTACCGCGGATCTTTCCCAATCGCACGTGCCACTACCCGGGCCAAGAGGTGACATTTCCGGGCAAGTTTTTGTAATCCCTCCCTTCCGTGATAAAGGACATAAAAGGCAGTGGCAATCGCCGGGAGAACCTGAGCTGTGCAAATGTTGCTCGTCGCTTTTTCGCGTCGAATGTGTTGTTCTCGAGTCTGAAGGGCCAAGCGAAAGGCGGGATTACCGAAAAGATCACGGCTTAGCCCTACGATCCGGCCAGGTACGCTTCGAAGGAAAGCTCTTCGCGTAGAAAAAAACGCTGCGTGCGGGCCTCCATAAAAAAGAGGAAGACCTAACCTCTGAGTCGTGCCTACGACCACGTCTGCTCCCATAGCTCCGGGAGGCAAGAGAATCGTAAGCGCCAGGGGATCGCAGGCAAAGCCCACTCGGATCCCTTTCTTTTGAGCTTCTTGGACCCAGGGACGGTAATCGAAAATGGTGCCACGAACGGTAGGATAGGGAAGGAGGGCACCAAACCATTCCTCCCTCAGGCGTGTTCGGAAAGGATCGTCGATAACCACCTCCCAACTGAGAGCTTCCGCACGGTTTTGAAGAACCGCTAGCGTTTGTGGCAGACACTCCGAGCTAGCGAAAAATTGTTTCCGCCTAGGATCTTGGGCGATCCGATAGCAAAAAAGCATGGCTTCTGCGCTAGCGCTTGCCTCATCGAGAAGAGAGGCGTTGGCCACCTCCATGTGGGTTAGTTCCGCGACAAAGGTTTGAAAAATAAAAAGCGCTTCCAGTCGTCCTTGGGAGATCTCTGCCTGGTAAGGAGTGTACGGAGAATACCAGTAAATATTTTCCCACACATGACGCCGCAACCATTCTGGCATCTGGCAGTGCCGGTAACCAAGCCCAGCAAGGGAACGAAAGGGACGATTTTGGGCTGCCAGCTGGCCAATCCGTTCCTTGGCCTGGTCCTCTGTCAAAGGCTGGGGCAAAAGGAACACATGCCTTGTGCGAACTTCGGCAGGGATCACTGCTTCCTCAAACTGAGCGAGAGAAGAAAAACCTAGTGCCTCCAGAAGAGGTAGGACATCGGTTTCCAAGCCCGGGATTGGGGTTCCGCTCAACGAGAGAGCTTCCCACGCGCAAGAGGAAGAACTCTGAGATCCCGATTGCATGCTTGTCCCTAAGAAGCCCCGTTTGATAACAAGCGATAGGCCTCTGGAGATAAAAGAGAGCTAAGCTCGGAAGGCTTCTCAATCTGCAATCTAACGATCCACCCTTGGCCGTAGGGATCCTGGTTAATGAAGGAAGGTTCCTCCCGGAGCGCGTCGTTGACTTCCATAACTGTCCCTGTGACTGGAGCATAAACGTCGGCAGCCGCCTTTACCGACTCAACGACGGCTACTACGGTTCCCTTTTCGACCCGCTTTCCGGGCGCGGGTAGTTCCACATAAACGATGTCAGAAAGCTGGGACTGCGCATGGTCCGTGATCCCCACGGTGGCTACCGACTCGTTTACAAGAACCCACTCATGGGTTGACGTATAGAACCGGTCGTTAGGAATGTTCATAAGTATCGCGCTTTCGATAGAGAGGGCGGGCACGAAGGAAGATCGAAACGCGCTTTCCTCGGACCTCGGTGGTAAGCCCTTTCCCTTCTCTTGCTTGGTCCTGGGCGACATACCCCATACCAACGGGTCGCTCAAAGATCGGAGAATAGGTGGCACTGGTAATCCATCCTACTTGGCCATTTTCGCCAAAGATGGGGGAGCCCGCCCTGGCTAGGGGAGTATTGGGGAGGCTTTCCCAAGCCATGAGTTTCCAATGGACTCCCTGACGTTGTTGCTCTTGCAACGTTTGTTTTCCAGGAAAGTTAGCCGTTTTTTCTAGAGAAATCCCAATTTCTCCACCCACCTCCAGAGGCGTTCGATCGGGAGTCAATTCCTGGCCAACCAGGGGCAGTCCCGCTTCAATGCGCAGGCTATCGCGGGCTCCAAGCCCGCAGGGTCGGCCACCCAGCTCGTCGGCGGCCTTGCAAAGCCTTCGGAAAACCCTTTCCACACTGGGCCTGGGAACGAGGACTTCCACTCCATCTTCACCCGTATAGCCGGTTCGCGCAATCCAGCTATCGTTCTGGCACTCCCAGGGCCAAATCCCAAAGCGAGGAGGCAATCGGGGGGTGTGCTCAAAAGCCGATTCCAGAAGAGAACGAAAGAGAGGCCCTTGGATTGCGACAATCGCATAAGCTTCTGTTGCGTCTTCGAGCGCCACGCCGGGCTCCAGGAAAGTCCGAAGCCAGGCAAGATCCTTTTCTCTCTGGGAAGCGTTCACCACGCAAAGCCACCGGGTTGAATCGATGCGGTAAGCGATCAAATCGTCAAGAATTCCCCCCGTTTCCGAGAGAAAAAAGGTGTAAACGCCTTTTCCCAAAGGGACCGAGGAAAGATCTCGCGGAAGGATCCGGTTGAGCCAATTCGAAGATGTTGGACCCGAAATCCAAATCTTCCCCATATGGGATACGTCAAAAATCCCGACCCGCATCCGAACAGAACGGTGCTCTGACAAAATGCTCGAAAAGTAGAGGGGAAGTTCCCAGCCAGCGAAAGCCGTGAAGTGTGCGCCGAGCTCTTGCTCGAGCTCAAATAACGGGGTCTTTCGTAAAAATTCTGAATCGGTCAAAACTGGCACCCCGCTTGTTCGGGCTCTTTTTCAAAGAAAGAAGACAAAAAAGATCTTTGGGGGAAAGACATTTTTATGGGACCCTTCGCCTGAGTGAAATGGAAGCTTGCCGGGAAATCCTAAGCGGGATAGCATGGCTCCTAACAAGGGTAGGCGACTTGTGTGTGCGGGGGGCTCTCTTTCCCCGAGGTCTTTCTGGCAGGGAGCCCTCATCTTGAGGTTGCCCGAGGTCCGCTATGAACAAGGAAAAGTCCCAGCCGGTTGGAGCGGGTGATTTTTTGGGAAGGGAAGAAGGGCGTCGTCGCTCCGTTGACGAGCTTAATATCAAAGTCCAGCAGACCCAGGAAGTTCTTCTGGATCTGGAGCGGCGCAAGGAGGAGCTAGAAAGACAGAAGCGACAGCTAGAAGAACTCAAAAGGAAACAAGTGGAGTTTGAGGAGGGGCAAGCTGTCTTGGTGGAACAGTTGACTCGTGGGCTTGCGCTACTGGAACGTCAGGCAGTCGAACTTCGCAGGGAATTGGAAGAGGTAGAGGAGGTACGCTTATCCTTTTCGGAACAGCTCGAGCTTCTGCAGGGTTTGGATCCAACCACATGGACCCCGGAGAGCCTGCAACAGGAGCTAGGGAAAGCGCTGGCGACGGTGGATCAGGCTCGAACGTTATACAGCCGAGCTCAATCCAAGATTCCCATCTTGCGCCCAGGAATTGTTGCCAAGGAGGTTCGTGTCTCTGCCGACACAGAATGGGAGGAAAAACCCAAGCGCGGGGCGTTTTGGGAAAAGGTCGCCAGTGGGTTCGCCTATTCCCTTCCGGGTGCGATCCTTCTTTCCCTCCTGTTAGTTGGTTGGAGATTTTTAGAACACTTCGTCAAATGAGATGAGGCGCTGGAATCCTTTTCGCCCGGGGAAGTCCGGAAGGAAAAATCCCATTGCTCGATATGAAGCCTACCTGGCCGAGCAAGAACGCAAACTATCCGGTCGGCTTCGAGAGCTTGAAGGAGAACTCGTGCGGTTGGATACAGCCGAGTCTTTGGGCGTAAGTTCTTCGGTTGCGGATCGGGGAGAGTTTCGGCCGAATCATCGGGTCCAGCGAATCCGAGATCGGAACCGATTCTTGGTTTGGAGCGCGATGGCGATTATCTCTATGGTTCTTTTGTGGGAGAAATGGGCAAAAATCCGCCAATGGTTGGGTCTGTAAAGGATTGCTTTTGGTTGAGTGCAAGCGCAGCGGGCAATGGAGGTGGGTGAAAACTTCCTCAGGCGTTTTGTAACCTTAAGGGCTGGCGAGGTTGAGGTTACAAAACCCGTCCCAGAAAGATAGCGACCTGGTCCTGGAGACGGACACACCGCTCGAGTACACCTTTTTGCAGGGCAACCTTCTAGGAAAGTCATCAGGCGTTCTTAATCCCTTGGTCAGCCGCGGGTCGACCCTCAAGGACAAGGGATTGGTTCCAACAATCACCTGGAATGTAAGTGGCAATCAAGCAGGTCGGTTGGACGTCGCTTGGGCGTGATCCTCTCAAGAGCTCTTCGGGTCGTGCAAGTGCGGGCTTTTGCACAAAAGAAAGCAACCGGCAGCCCTATATGGAGACGTTTTTATCAGGGGATACAGTCCCTTCAGCAAGGGCCTCCACTAGTTCCTTTCGATGGCGAATATCCTCTGCTCGATAAAGATAATACACTTCTTCCGCGATATTTTTTCCGTGATCTGCCATCCGTTCGAGGCTATGGGCAATAAAGAGAAGATGCAGCGCTCTTGTAATCGTCGCGGGATCCTCAATCATAAAGCTCACAAGTTCTCTTGAAAGCTGGTTCCGAATCCCGTCCACTTCCTTGTCTTTTCGAATGATCTGAAGAGCCTCCTCCGGCGCCTTTTGGATAAAACATTGGATAGCGCCCCGGATCATGTCCAGCACAATGTTACCCATCCTCGGAAGATCGATATAAGGCTTTAGCTGGGGTTCCCGGTTAAGCGCTTTTGCTCTGCGGGCAATCCCCACAGCGAGGTCAGCGATGCGCTCGAGGTTACTGGAAATCTGCGTGGTTACAATCATGAAGCGGCAGTCGGTCGCCACTGGTTGGTGGGTCGCGATGTACGTGACAATTGCCTCATCCAATTTGACCTCTAGTTCGTCAATCGGCACGTCTTCTCTTTCAACCGTTTCAGCAAGCCGGTCGTCTCGTTCGAATAGGGAGCGAAGCGCTAGCGATACACTCCGGTCGACCAGTCCGGCCATGAGCAAGAGATCCGACCGGATCTGGTTGAGCAATTGTTCAAAGGAAAGGGGATCTTTTTCTGGCATCGCATGTACTATGGAAGTGGAAGGGAAAGTTGGAAAGGAAAAAAAAGAAAAACACATCCAGAGATTTTTTCCCATCCCGCCAAGAACCAATCGAGGCCGCGGGGTGCTATCTTGCCCCACTTTCGTAACCAGCCGGCTCGCGGACGGTGATGGTTTTAAGAGCCATGCAAGGCGGCGAACTGGCTCAGGAAAAGCTCAAAAGAAACCTCCGCGGGCGATGGGGGTCAGAACCTTAAGACCGAGCTTTTCCTCCCTTCTTTGTTATGCTTTCCGTGCCACACAACTTTTGTCTTCATCCTAAGGAAGGGTGGCACCAGAGGGTAATCTTCCTTTTAAGAAGGAAATTTTTTTTGGATTGTGGAAAAAATTTCCGAGCACGCGCGTTGGAGCCCTTCGGGGTGAGAGAGCAGGCTTCCCCCTATGAGGAGAATCGCATCTTTTCCATAGAAATCGAGGACCGTTGGTAACTCTTCGAGCTTGATGCCACCGGCGGGAACCGGAAAGATCGCTTTCCAAATGTAAAGATGTTCCCTTGTGGCGTTGGTAATCCTGGCACAGCTGGCGCGAGAAAAAGGAAACCGGCTTCGCCAGTGAGGAAAGATCGTAGCATCGGCACCGACGAGTCTGGGGAGCGTTCCGAAAAGAACTTCGGGAGAAAAACCGCTCTGGGGTTTTGCGATAAAGGATCCAAGGAGAGCTGGGTGGACGAAAAGAGGAAGACCCAGCTCGGGATCGGTGGCTAGCATCCGGACGGAATCCCATCCGGAAATTCCAGGGCAAAGGAGGAGCCCTCCGGCCCCTGCCTTCTTTGCCAGGCGGGCACGGGAAGAAATTTCCTCCATGGGAGCGGTGACATTGGGGACATAAAGTGTACGCTTGCCTGTACGAGAAGCGGCATCTTGTATGCTGGCGCTACATCGGTAAACTCGTTCCCCAAAAGGAGCAAAGGGTTGGTTGCCCAACCCGTGGTCTTCTTTCACGATGTCCACTCCCCCAGCTGCAAGCTCTGCTGCCAGCAAGGCCAGTTGGCTGACATCCAACCCCATCGGCTTTAACGCGGAGCAAAGTAGAGGCCGCCCTTCCACGCCGAGCGTCTCTCGAAGACCCGCTTGTCCCAAGCGAGCTCCGGGAAAAATGCCTTGGAGACAGGGAGAAGGTTCAAGCTTAACCAAACGGACGTTTTTCCACAGGCTGACATTTCCAAAGATGACGTTTAAGGCTTGCGGAAGCTCTCCTCCCAGTGTCTCCCATCGATAGGTGATGTGAACTTCAAAACTCCTTTTCCCTTTTTGATGGATTGACTCTATCGTTCCGAGTTTTTCGAGGGCCTCTCTGCCTACAGCATGGGATGGCAGTTCAACCGTCTGTTCCAAAAGTAATGCTTGGGCAAGGGACTGGGCTTCGGCGGGAGAACACGCCAGTCGGTAAGTGACCCGAAGCGCCCCTTCTGGAACTGGATCCCTGTTCGAACAAAGGTTGCTATTTTTGTCCTGCTCAAGTGGGCTCCTCATGGCTTTTCAAAGTAATAGCGCTTGGTTCGGGAAAGAAATGGCTGGTGCGAGCGTGCGTACTTGCTAAGGCTCTCAGCGCTCTCCAAAAGCTACGACAACTGTCGCAGAACGGGATGAAACGATGCGGCAATTATGCTCTTCGGTTTCTCCTTCGTCGAGGCCCCGTTTCCTGCGGCGCTTATGCCTAGCGTCAGAGCATTCTTTCCTTCTCTCCATGGGCTCCACTGCGCAGAGCTTGGAGCCAAGCGTTCCGAATGGATTGCAGCGTTGAGATCGCCTTCGATCTCCTGTCCCCAAGCTTCGCATCGAATTGGCATCGAAAAGTCCGGTACGACAACACCAGCGCGGTCTTCGTCACACCGCAAGAAGAATGGGTCTTGCATGAAGGATAGAACCGGCCAACCCCGACCACCGTTGCTCCGTAAGATCAGTGGCTTCTAGGACAGTTGCGGTCGACATTCCAAGCATGTGCCATCCAGGATCGACCGGGCTCGATACTGTTTGCACGTCACCCGTTGGACATTCAAGTCCTCGATGCCGATGTGGCGGTAGGTCCTCACGAGCATCGTGGTAGCTTTTTGGGTCGCATCGTGCCAGATGCTCCCCATGCGTCGGGGAATTCTCGTGATACGCTTCCGAATTTTTCTCCTGGGGCCGAGACTTTCCGCTTTCTTGACAGCCACAGGCTTTCCCTGCGCAACCTCTTCAAGAGTCATGTGTGCGTCTTGGCGCCGCGAATCGTCTCCCCGGTGTTCGGGGCTTCGGCAGCCACGCTTGCGCGCCGATCCACGCCGGCCGCCCCTTTTGGGACGCGAACCTTCTCAGTGTCGCCGGTATCGGTCCGGATCGAGGCAAACCGCTTTGCCAGCCTCGCGGCTGCCCGTCACACGCTTAAGCACACTCGTGAATCGGACCTCTTCGCGCGTCCGCGCTTAGCCAATGACCGGCCGCCCGGAAGCTGCCAGCCCTATTAGCAACGCAAAAGACGATTGCGCAGTCGCTTCCTTTGAAACCGGGGATACGGACCACGGCGCTCAAAGAAAGCCCGGCCCGGACAGCCGCGCCAAGATCGATCATGGCTTTCCGAAACGCGAACTTCCTCACGTAGAACACCCATGAAAAGTACTTTCGCTTGAGTTGTTTCAACTGGCAGCGGGCGCAAGCTTCTATTGCGGTAGGTACAAGAGCTCCTTCTTTGTCTCTGCCTACTGCCGTCGCCCCTCGAACCAACGCCAGTTTCATGCGAACCGTGCCCCGCCCGATGTCCGGGCGAAATAGGTCTTTAGCCTATTGTTCGGGATCGAGCCCGATGCAATGAATGATCCGCGTGCTGCCGATTTGTCCACTGTGTGCTTGAGGCCTTTCGGTAGCTTTTGATTCCGGCGCGGGTAGAGCGAGAGGGCCGGGCCGAGAACACCGGGATGATCTCGAGCCTTTTCTTGCCCAAGTATTCCGTAAAGATTCTATCCGCGGCTTCGTTTGAGGACCCTCACCCGAACGCCGTTGGCCTTGGACATCGCCAGCAATGCCACTTCCGGTTGGAAGAGCGGAAGCGCCCAGTGCTGGTGCGTGATCGCCACCCTCCGGCCTGGCCTTCAAGGATGGCCTCCGGTGTCCACTTTGAGTCCCTTCTTGCGGTGGTTCATGCCCGAGCGAAGTTCGGAGATGATCTCACATGGCCCAGCCCTGTCGGGTGCATTCAAGTTCCAGAACCCGCTTCTAGTGATTTCCATCGTCCTTCTGGTCGTGACTGGATACGTGGGTATAGGTGGCGAGACTAGACCTGGAGTTTGTTTCCTGTCCGGCAGGAAAGGGCTCCAATAAAAGTTTGGCTCGATCACAAGGGCAATCATAGCTCGCCATCCCGTTTGGGAATCGACAGTTCTAGTGCATGGACCGGCTTTGCCTATACCAACCACTGTCGCCATTTTGTGGTGAACGAATCCCTTTTACTACCCTTTCAAGCAAACTGTTGAAGCCCCCGGACGGCGTCTCACGAATCGCAGCAAGACTCAACAGGAAAAACGGCCAGTTGGTCCTTGTTAGGAGCTACCAGTACGGAGAAAAAGTTTTCCTGAGCGGATACCGGTTTTCGGGAATCGCCGGGACGAGCGCGATCCATTGGCATCTCTGTGGAGCGTCTCTGGGAGAACTCTTGCGAGAAGGATTTTTGGCATGGGCCAGATTCCAACAAAGGTGTGGCCGGATGAAGAACGACTCGCGCGACGAGCTATGCCGAGGGGTGAGGGAACGAGCAAAAAGGTGAGGAGTTTTCTTACGCGAACGTGAGGAAACGTAGAAGCCAGTCACCCATTCCATGGAAAACCGGGACGCCGTGGCGAGTAGGAGCGCTCGTTCCTGCAGGGTTAAGGAAGCTCTAGCATAACAAGCCAAAGCCCTGGAAAGCTAGATCCCTATTCTCCTTGAAAAGACCACGATTTTAGCCGGGGCTAGCCGATGGGAAGGCTTAAGGAATCGGGGCCTAATCGCAGGTTAGTTTGGGAAGCGAAAAGAGCGAAGAAAGCAAAAAACTCGGCCGCCGGCAGGGAGGAGTTTTACCCCGGGATTCCTCTCCGGGGATAGGAACTATGGAAGATCTCAAGGAGGAAGCATGAGGCAACCCCTTGTTCAAAAACCTTACATACTTTTAGGTGCAGATTAAAGTATAAGGTGAACTGAGAATTACAGAAGACATTGACCTTTCTATCAAGTTGGAGAAATTTAGGGTAATGCCTATGCCAAACAAAGGAGGAATTCCATGGAAAACAAAGCTCAGAAAAACGTGAAGCTGGTCGACGCATTGGCTCTTGCCTTGGTCATCATCGGTGCGTTGGATTGGGGTGTGTGGGGAATTTTTCAGCGGGATTTTGTCAGCCTTTTGTTCGGTGGTCCATCGGCTGTGTGGAGCCGGGGGGTGTATATCCTGGTAGCTCTGGCCGGGTTGTGGAGTATCCGATTGCTTATCCGTGCGTGGCAGGCTTCTGGAAGCGTTTCCCAGGCGTAAGCTCTTTTTCCGTTTCCGCGGCCTGGAGTGCTTCCCAATTCTTCCGAAAGGCTTTGTTCGTGAGGTGGTGAGCGATCGTCCTGGTGTCCCAGTTGGGAATGGGTTGAGAGTGGGGTCTAGAGTCTCTCGACCCAATTGGCCGTAGGACCACTGGCCAGCCGGTGATCTCAACTTCCTTCTATGGAACGTTGCTCGAAAGTGTGGGAGAATCGCTCGGTGGGAAGTCGAAAGAAATGGCTAGCCCGGCTATCCTCGATCCTGCGGCCTCTGTGGTCCCCGGCGACCGAAGGGGAACGGAGAGAACAAACGCCTGAAGAGAAGACCGTAAGACCTACTGCTTTAAGTAAAAAGGCTTAAGCAAACGGTAGAAGCTAGGAGGCTACAAGCTGGCGCCTAAACGTGGCAACTCTCTTTCAGGAACAGGCGGATACGAAAAACCGTGTTCCTATGTTTTCGGCGAAAGAGCCTCGTGCGAGGCTCAATGTAGGATACGAGAAATAATCCTACGCAACCGTGCATTCAATATCGGGACATTGCGCCGGGCGTGCTTCAAGCGATGTCTGGAATCGAAACACATATCAGAGAGTCCGGTTTTGAACGATCCTTGCGGGAGCTTATTACGATTCGAGCTTCGCAGCTCTACGGTTGCCCATTCTGTATCCATATGCACACGAAAGGCACCCCGAGCTCGGGGCGAGAGCAAACAACGCATTAATCTTCTCGACAGTTGGCGGGAAGCGGCATTCTGGACGGAGCTTGAACGCGCGGCGCTAGAGTGGACCAAGGCGGTGATGCTCACTGCCGGTGGACAGGTTCCGGAGGATGTTTCCGAACGGGCGCGCCGGCAGTTCAGCGAACAAGAGCTGGTTAACTTGACGCTAGCCGTTATCGCAATCAACGGTGGGAATCGGTTGCTTATTTATGAGTTTTCGGGCTGTTCCCGGTGCCTACCAGTCGAGTCAGTGCGAGTAGATCGTTTCGTCGAGATGATGGGCGCCAGAACGTTTTTGGTCTGTTCCGATCGTCTGATTCCCAGTGGACCGGGACGGAATCTGACGACAGAGCGTTTGACCGAAGCGGTACGGAGCGCATCTGATACTGTGATCGCTATGTCTAAGTGTAACGACAGCTTCAACAGTGCGGTCAAACTGGTGAGCGAGAATGTAGACTGTCCGGACAGGCTGGGGGGCCAAACCGGTGTCATGGTTGGGAGTCACGCAAGGACGGACGGGAGCGATCACGGTCTTGGAGTATGTACGCAGCATTTGCGCGCACGGCAGCGCGAACATCGTTCCCAATCCCGTTTCCATCACCCGGGTGCATAAGGTCTTCGAGGAGGAAGGTACTTCTGCTACTAAACCTCCATAGGGACCCACCGTCGGTATCATCCGGGGTCAAGCCTCATCTTAAGTCGAGACACGGGCGATCTTCCGATTCGCTTTGACGAGCGGGTAGGGGAAACGAACCAGAGGGAGGGATTTTCAGGCGGTGCCCAGGGGAAAGCGGCAGCCTCTGCTGTGGCTTTCCAGCGTTTGCCATGTGCGACTCGTTCGTTACATCCATCGCTCGCTTCGAAGAACGCACCCAATCATTTTGGGTTATCCATTCGGGGTAGTCCGGGAAAAAGTAGTACGCCGGTACACCCTGTTAACCGCGCCTGCATCGTTGCCCTTGCCTCCTTTTAAAAGCTTCGACCACAAAAAAGAGGAGTTAAGGGTTTTGAGTGATCCCTCCTCGCAAAGGAATGCTTGCAAGTAATTGTGGGGAACGGTTACTGCTTATGAGACTTAGGCATGCTATGCCGTACCACTTCCAGCCGGGGCCTGACCGGACGGACAAAACTTCTTTTCGATGTCATGCAAGCACAAATGCGAAAAGAAACCAGTTAGCTGGTACACGTACGTGAGATCCCGGACATGACGACCTACCTGAGCGTCGAGGTGCAGCGGGAGCACGGTCTTGAGCCTACCGCTCCCTCGGCGTGTCAAAAATGGCTTCAAAAGACTGTGTAAGTTTGGACGATGGCCCATGAAATGGATAGGGCCCAAAAAATTGGTACAGGCAATGAGGTACAACTGAGGTGCTTAGCAAAGCGGTAAACCGTCCGAAGAGTTGGAAGCTTTAACCGTTGCAGCACCGTGCCACCAGCCTAATGCCGGACCAGGACAGTGCCCAGTAAGTCAGAGCTGGGCAAGCACGGTGGTGATAAGGATCCCTGTAAGCTAGATAAAGGACCGCTCAACTTGTGTTCCAGCGTGTCGATATGGTTGCTCAGGCATTGATCCAGGGCCTCCATGCGGCCGCGGGAGTTGCTGATCGAGGGCATGGATTTGGCCCGAAAGCTCCTCCCGGAAACGGTCGATTTTCTGGACTAGGTGGGTGACAGCCAAACGCAGCTCTTGGGTATCTTCTCGTAACTGTGCACAGGCATGGGAATACTCCTTCAGTTTCCCTTCCAAGGAAGCGACCACTCTTCCAAGGTAGACACAACTTGCTCCTAGTTCTCCCGTTTGGCCAATGCTTGCCTTATCGAACTTGTGTAGGGAGGTCGCAGGACCCCGCATTCGGTGATGATCGCGGTAATGAGATCAGCCGGTGTTACGTCAAAAGCCGGGTTGGCAACCCGGCTTTCTTCCGGGACCCATCGGTAGGAGACAAGAGAGGTAACTTCTTCTGCCGGACGCTCCTCCACGGGTATAGCCTCCCCTCCAGGAGAAGCCAGGTCGATGGTTGAAGTTGGAGCTGCCACGTAAAAAGGGATGTCATGATATCGAGCAAGAACTGCCAGCGTGTACGTTCCGATTTTATTCGCCGTGTCCCCGTTTGCGGCGATCCGGTCAGCGCCCACGAAACATAGATGGATGTGCCCAGATCTCATGAGAGAACCACTTGCGCTGTCAACTACCACGGTATGGGGAATACCGGCACGGGCAAGTTCCCATGCTGTCAGACGAGCTCCTTGCAAGAGAGGACGTGTTTCGCCGACAAACACATGCAATTTCTTCCCCGATTGAAAAGCCTGCAGAATGATTCCCAATGCCGTTCCAAAACCGCCTCCTGCTAGCGCACCAGTGTGACAGTGGTGATAGATCTGGGCACCATCGGGGACTAGAGACACCCCGTAACCAGCCAGTTGGCGGTGAACAAGTTGGATC
This sequence comes from Candidatus Methylacidithermus pantelleriae, assembly GCF_905250085.1. Lineage (GTDB taxonomy): Bacteria > Verrucomicrobiota > Verrucomicrobiia > Methylacidiphilales > Methylacidiphilaceae > Methylacidithermus > Methylacidithermus pantelleriae. The sequence goes on along the minus strand of NZ_CAJNOB010000012.1, from coordinate 61,974 downwards.
TCTTCTTCAATCGCTCTGGCTTCTTCCAAAGCTTTTTGTATGAGTTCGTCCGGGGTGGAGGCATTCGTAATCTTTCTCCAGACACGGTCTATGGCCCACCTAAGATTGACAGCGGTAGGACGGCTGCACTGGAGAACGCTTTTTGCATCTTCAATGGCTTTTTTGGCTGCAGTGATGGGCTGAGAACGATTTTCCCAGGCGGCCAGCGCCATCCCAAAAGCACCTGCTAGGGCGAGCGAAGGGGCACCCCGGATCGCCATTTGGCGAATAGCTAGGGCCAATTCTCCTATAGTTCGGCAGCGCCAGTAATCCAATTCACGGGGCAATTTACGCTGGTCTAAAAGGAGGATAGCCCCCTCTTCCTGGTCCCATTGCAAAGGCTTGGTAAGAGCATGGACCTCCATATTGAAAAAGGATAAAACAAAGTCACGTTTTGGGACAGCGTTGAGTTCTCTCTGGCTTTGCAGGAATTTTGGAACCGGCAACGATGCAACCCCTGGAAGGTTTCACTGCGGCATTTGGGTGTGCGCACTCCCAAGGATGCGTCGTCCAGTAGCGAGGGAGGTAACCTCAGTCGGAAATGACGGGTCCAACCGGAAGCACCTGGAAGGGCTATCGGGGGGTCACGTTCGTGCTGGAAGCCACCTACAAAAGGACCCGGAAAGTGCCAGAAAACCGGCCCGAGCAAGCAGGCCTTAAGGCAAGGAAACGTCCAAGAAACGCTGAAACCGCGCAGGATTGACTTCGAGCTCGTCCGAAAGACGGCTAGGCCGAACTTTCCCCCGGGCGAGCAAAAGTGATATGCACACTGCGGAAAGCCGCCGGGACACTGGGCGAAGGGATGTGTGCGAAGGGGGGATGAAAGAGCATAGGTGGCGCGTCGAGCTGGCAATTCGGGGTACTCCTGAGCGGATTGCTCGCTGCGCTCTGAGAGGTCGGAGCAAGATCAGCTTTGGACCCGATAGGTCCATAGTGCCGAAAGAGCTAGAAGAAAGTCCGATTGAAAGAAGGAAGGCAGCGGGAGTTCCGGAGGAAAAACTCGAAAGAGGAGAGCCTAGAGAGATGGGCGATGAGTCTCAGAACCTTCCTTGGGCATTCGGAAGCTTCGGACGGTGTCGGAGAATAAAGCGCAACTGGCTCGGTTTGGGCAACTTTTGTTGGGAAGGACATGCGATTGTCCCTTGCACCCACGAAGGCAAAAAGTAAGGCTCGTTTCTCTCCTTTTGGCGTTCTCTGGCTATCCGAAAAAAAAATGGGAGAAAGTAGAATAGGTTCGCTTGGTGAAAGCTACACACCAAGGGGAAGAGGCAAGCAACCGGCCATGACCACACTGAGACCCACAGATTTTCTCGCTGGCTGCTCCGGGCTGGGTAGCTGTCCGGGGCAAGAACTGGGTGGAGAAGAAGTTTTGAAGGAAAAGCGGGGACGAGGGGGAGGGTTCCTTGGCACAAGCAGGGCCTGGTTCTTGTCGCACTAGCGGCCTCTTTCGCTGGCGAGGGGCCTCATTTGGCGTGGTCGTTCGAGAAAAAAATCCGTAGGGGATTGGCGAGCAAAACGCATACGACCAATCGGAAAAAGGGCCGGGATTTCGGTCGACCCAGACGGCCGAAACTGGGCCAGGTGGTGCTCAATGGCCGCTTGGGTTGTTGCGTATCGATAGCAACCTGCCAGTCCGTCTCCAAGACACAGGCTAGGGGGAGGCTGCCTGGCGCATAAGTTCGGTGAGATCTTTGGCGTCTCGAATTCCATCCGATTCTCTGATCCAAGCACGTGCAATGGCAAGGGCCATCCGTTCTGCGGAGACCTTGGACTCTAGCTCGGGAATCGATTCGAGGTCCTCTACGTGGGCCAGGCCAATGATGCGCCGAACGATTTCCGCCGCCGCAAAGATCGGTAATTCGCGGAGAATTGTCCGCAAAAAGAGTGTTCGGTATCGGGGCAAGTCCCGACCGGGTTGCCCATCGGCTTCCCACAGGGAAAGAAAATCTTCCTCGAAGGCGGACCAGGTGAAGGTCAGCTGTTCTTCGATCCACTTCCGGTAGGCAATTTGTTCTTCTGTCCGCTTTTTCCACCAAACTTGCGCTGCGTAACTCAAAGCCAAGTGGGCAAAAAACGTACCGAGGTCATGGGCGATAGGACCAAAAAAAGCAAATTCGGCGTCCACCACCTTAAGCAAGCCGGTAGGGGAGACAAGGAGCGAACCCGTATGGAAGTCGTTGTGGATGAGGGCCTCGGCACAAGAGCTATACTTTTGGAGGCAATGCAGGACTTTTGCTCGGAGTGTGCCATCCTTCTGAAGGCTTTGCACTTCCGAAGCCAGCGCGGAAGTCCACCGGTTGGTCGGGTGTTCCGTCCAGGGGTTGAGGAAGACAAGCTCCTCTTGGACTTTCCGGAGAACGGGATTGAGGAAACGACAAACAAGCCTTTTTTTTACCTGCGAAGGAAGGAAAAAGTCCGTTGTGTAGAAGAGAGAACGCGCAAGAAATTGGCCAACCTGGAATCCAAGATGGTGAGGTTTTTGGCCCGTAATGAGGGCTTTTCGAAGGACGGTAAAATCTTTTAGGTCCTCCATCGCCAGTACATAGTTCTTTCGATCGAAATCAAAGACCCGAGGAACCCACTGGGGGGAGTGGATTTTCTGGCGCTGCAGCCATTCATATTCGATACGAGCTCGGGATCTTGGCATGCGAAACGCAGGATATCGCCAGGCAAAGGGCAAGGCCTGTTTGAGGATCACAGAAGACCCCGTTTCCGGGTCTCCCACCCGGAAGATCAGGTTAACATTCCCTTCCGCCAGTGATTCCGCTCGGAGCGTGCGGGCGCCCCTAAGAGGACCATCTCGAAGGGAGGGACGGTCTAGCACGTAGAGAACGGCACTTTGTTCCGTTAAACTCTCCGCAAAGCTGCGGATAGGACTCTTTCCCGCCTGAGGTCGTTTCCGTGGCTCCATAGAGGGGGTGCATTATAAGAAAAAAGTGGCGCAGTGTTTTTTCCCGTGCGCTGAAACACAACGGTTTCTTTGGAACTTTAGGCGTGGTGGGATTTTGCGAAAAGTGAAAACCAAAAACTTGCAGTCGTTACCTCCATGGGTCTCCATAGGTCACGCTTGAATCTTTAGTCCTTTTGGCTGCCTAAGGGGAACGCCGTGCGTCGGAGCTGCCGGGGTATTCTGGCATTGAAAGAGGCTACGTTGATGAGCCCTCCCCGTCTTGCCAGCCGGGAAAAAGAACCGCTCGCTTACAAGCAACTCTTGGGTCTGGGTGGGACCAAAAGGGGTACCTAGAGGAGTTTCTTCCTTGCTCGCTGGAAAAGGATTTCCCGGGGTAAAAGAAATCCAGTCGGGCCGTACCAGAATCAAAAACTTTTCCTCTGGTTCGTGCCGAACTTGTGGAAATAGTGGCGGTTTTCCCGGGCACGGGTTTGCTCTTTCCGTCAAGACTCCCGAAGAGCACGGAAGCTGTGGGGAGAGAGCTCCGGTAGGTCTTCTCCTTCAGGGACAATCCCATCCAGTCTAAGGGTTGGGTTACTGCTCTTTCGGCCCAGTACTCTAATAGCGCAAGCGCTCCTCAAGCAAGGCCATCATCCGATCAAGGGCAAACCCAACAAGTCCAATAGTCAAAATGCATAAAAGGATATGTTCGTAGACCAGGCTATTGTACTCCTGCCAGAGAAAACCGCCGATTCCAGGGGAGCCCGTTAGCATTTCCGCAGCTACGATGACTAACCAGGCAATTCCCAAGCTTAAGCGGAATCCCGTGAACATGTAGGGAAGGGAAGCAGGGATGACGATTTTCCAGAGGGTTTTCCAAGAGGAAAGGTTCAGAGAGCGGGCGACATTCCAATACTCCTGGGGGATGTTTTTTACGCCTGTAGCTGTATTCAGCACGGTCGGCCACATGGCGCAGATCGCAATCGTAAAAATCGCTGCCGGTTCTGAGCGACGGAAAAGGATTAAACCTAGGGGAAGCCAGGCCAGCGGGGAAACGGGACGCAAGATTTGAACGAGCGGATCAAAGCAAAGAGAGAAAGGTCGCCACAGTCCTAATGCAAGGCCCAAAGGAACACCGGCTAGGATGGCAATCGTATAACCTTTTGCCACCAGAAGGAGGGAGTAGGAAAGAAACCGAAGGATACCTTGGTCCATCTCTCCCCTTTTCTCCCATGGCCGGAGAAGATAGAGTCGGCTTGCTTCCCAGGTTTTCCAAGGGGAGGGTAACCCGGAGCCTGGAAGAAGGCTAAACCCGGCCCAGATGAGGAGTAAGAGTGCAATTCCAAGAAGCGGGAAGATCAGGTTGGCTCGCTTGTGGTTCATTTTCACGTGGCTCCTCTAAGGGTTCGAATGGGAAAACTCAATGCGTAGGCCTCTGGGTCTCTGGGGTCAAAGACGTGACCATCAAACAATCTCTCCGGATCTTTGTTCTCTTGGGCAATGGGTAGGCCGAGGGACTTGAGGGCCGCCCCGTAGAACTCGGGACGAACAACTTTCGACGCGATTGCCTGGTAATCGGGTGGGTCAGGGAGCATGCCCCAGCGGCGGTATTGCGAAAGAAACCAGACGGCGTATTTGCGTTGCGGATAATTACATCCGCGCTTGAAAAAGATCATGTAGTAAGGATCCTCTTGGTAACGCCCATCGCCGAAATCATAATGACCTAGGAATCGAGAAAGGATGAGTTCTGGACTACAGTTTACGTAGGCGGCTTGGGTTAGCCAGCCAACAGCTTGCCGGCGGTTTTCTGGCCGCTCGTCAAGCCAGAGGCTTGCTTCGCAGATTGCGCGCAGGAGTGCTATGAGTGTTCGCGGATACCGCTCGGCAAACTCTTCCGTGCAGGCCAGGACCTTTTCCGGGTGATCCCTCCAGATATCCTGGCTATTGATCGCCGTAAAGCCTATCCCCTCGGCAATGGCACGGGCATTCCAAGGTTCTCCTACACAAAACCCCTCCATTTTGCCTACTTTCATATTGGCCACCATCTGAGGCGGGGGAATGGTGATAAGGCCAATATCCCGGTCGGGATGAATTCCTCCTGCCCCAAGCCAATATCTCAGCCACATAGCGTGGGTGCCTGAGGGGAAGGTCATGGCAAAGGTAAGGGGTTTGCCCTTATTTCGGGCCTCTAGGATAAATGGGCGAAGCTCGTTTGGGTCAGCCCGGACCTTTCCTTTAAAGGAGACGGCCAGGCTGATCGACTGGCCGTTGCGATTTAACACCCAGGGAATGATCATGGGTTTTTGGGGGGATCCTAAAAGGCCGATCGTCGAGGCTATGGGCATGCCAAAAAGCATGTGGGTTGCGTGGAGGTCCCCGTTGGAGAGACTGTCGCGAATGGCTGCCCAGCTGGCTCCTTTGCACAAGGTCACCTCGATCCCATGCTTGCGAAACCAACCTTTCTCATGGGCTACAACCAGGGGAGCACAGTCAGTGAGCGCAATAAAGCCCACTCGCACCTTCGACAGCTCAGGCGCCTCTTGGGCATAAGCGCCTCCTGCCCACTTTTCCCCCAGGGAAGCCACAAGAGCCGAGATGCCACAAAGTCTTGCTGCCCGAATGACAAATTCCCTCCGGGTAAACGCAGGGCCATTGGTAGGAGGAGGGTTCGATGGGGGATTTCCGGAGGTATTCATCGTGGGATCGTTTCTGAACAACTCAGCATCGAGAAGCCGAGCTCCAATGCTTCGAGGTACATTTCCTCCGAAAACAGCTCGATCGGTTGCCATGGAGGTTCCGAAACCGGCAATTCGAAATGAAGACAGGATTGCAGTTTCTCCCAGACCCAAAGAGCTTTGGTCCGGGTAGGCCGGTTCGTGTCAAAGCGATGAAAGACGAGAAAATCCGGCAAGGCCCGCGTCTTGCCGGGCGCAGGAGAAAAGGGCCCCACGAGGCTGGGTCGGACCATCTCCTCCGGAAGGTGGAGGTAACGAGGCGAACTTAGCCAGCTGACCAGCTTTTCCCGATTTTCCGGCTCGTCACACCACTGGCAGGCTGAGATAAGAGCTGCGACCAGCCGGAGACATTCTTCGCGGTTATGCTCGGCCCATGGTTGCGACACGACCAGAAGTTTCTCAGGATGCAGGGGCGCCAGTTCGCCCGAAGTGATCGGACACCATCCGGCACCCCTTTGAACGGCCACCGAGTTCCATGGCTCGCCCGCGCAAAATCCATCCAGGTGTCCAGCAGCCAAATGGTCGGGCATCTGAGGGGGTGGGACGACGCAAATACGCACCAGCTGGAGCGGGATCCCCACGCTCCAGATCCATTGGCGCAAAAGAAAGTGGTGTGACGAAAAAAGAGAAACCACGCCAAAGGTAAGCCTGCGATTTTCTGAGACGACTGCCTGCCGCAGGCTAAAACCATCGCAAATTCCCCTGTCCCACCAGTGACGGGCTAGAGTAATGGCATTGCCGTGAAGGCTAAGTATAAGGGGGACCAAGCACGGTTTGGGGATTGTTCTTAGCCCGAGAGCGCTGGCAAAAGGGAGTCCCACGACAGCGTGTGCTGCTTCCAGCTCGCCAAAGACAATTTTATCCAAAACGGTGGCCCAGCCGGCTTCTCGGACCAGAACGACCTCTAGTCCACAGTGAGAAAAAAGACCCAGCTGTTCGGCAGCCACCAGCGGAGCGCAATCGCATAATGGCACGTAACCCAGTCGAATGGTTCCCGAAGAGCGTCTTTTCCGAAGGGGACGAGTCGCTGACATCTCTTTGCTTTTCAAGCAACGGCTGTGCCATCGCTCGGAACGATCTCTCCAAGCGGAGAATGGAAAGAATCGGACAAATGCTTCCAGAGCATAGGGCACGTTGGTCTTGAAATTGCTTACGGGACTTCCCTCTTCGAAGGCGTAGGCAAGGTGATAACCAACCGGTTCAGACAGGACCCGCGCAAAAAGATCGACTGGGAAAACGAACCGGTTCTGGACAGCCGCCACTTGCAGATCTTTGTGGCAGTCCAGTCGGTGGGGAGCTTTACGGGTGCCGGAAAACGACTCCGGTTAAGTCAATCCTCGGTCACGCGGGCGATTCAGGCCTTGGAGAGTGAACTGGGTTGCCGACTCTTGGAGCGCAGCGGAAGGAAAGTCGTATTAACTGCTGCCGGCGAGCGGCTCCTTGTTCGGGCCCGCTCCATTTTGAACGAGATGGGGCAAGCGCGCGCCGAGGTTTCCGACGAGGAAGGTTGGGGGGGCAAGCGGCTGCGGATTGCGGCCAGCACCACTGCTTGCCAGTACATTCTCCCCGCTGTCTTTCGGGAGTTTAAAGAAAGTTTCCCGGAATGCATGATCTCCGTAGAGTCCGCAGACACGCCCAAGGGGATCGAACTACTGGAAGAGAAGCGGGTGGATCTGGTTTTGGGGGTCTGCCCGTTTCGGGAGGTCGACCTTGTGTTCCACCCGCTCTATCAAGATCGGCTCGTGTTCGTTGCAAGTTCCCATCACCCTCTGGCTCATCGCGCGACCCTTGCCCCCGAGGAACTTTCCGGGTTGCGTTACCTTTTGTATAACAAATCCAGTGTTACCTTTAGGATCATCCAGGCTTACTTTGAGCGTCACCGGGTTCGACTGCGCTCGTTTATTGAGCTGGGCAACATGGAAGCCATCAAAGAAATGGTGAAGGTGGGGTTGGGAATCGGGGTGTTGCCCGATTGGCTTGTCCGGCAAGAATTTGTTAAAGGAACCTTGATTCAACTCCCGTTTCCGGGTGAGGTGTTGGAGCGACAATGGGGTATTCTCCACCGCCGCAATCGCTCCCTCTCATTGGCGGAAGAGACTTTCCTGGGTCTTTGCCGCTCGGTCGGCCAAGGGCTTGTCCAGGGTTAAAAAAGACAAGGCAGCGTGCGCCCTTTGAGCTTGCCAGCCGGCTGCGATTTTTCCCTTGAGAGGGAGAACGATGGAGGCGCCTCTTTTTTACGCTCAAGGGAAGCGGTTTCGCACTAAAGAGAGAACGTGAGGGGTTATGGTCGGAGCTGGCTCGACCGGGAGCCTCCAGCTCGATTTCTTCTGGCTTCGCCACTGAGTGTTGTCCATTCGTGGCCGTGGAGGAAGCGGAGGCCACACAGCGATTCTTTGCTAGGAATGCGCGTTGAGCGATAACCCATTGTCTTTCTTATAACGTATGTCGTATACCGCTTAGAGGTCTTTCCACCGGTCAGTGGGTCAGAGTCGAAAAAGTTGCTTGTTGGGAGCTTTTTGGCGGAAAGAGGACGGAACGGAAAAGAGAAAAAGAGCTTTCGCACTGGATTTGGGAAGAAGCCTCTTTGAAGAAAGAAAAAATGCTTCTCGTGAGATACAACAAAAAAGCTGCTCCTTAAACACCCACACGGGGTCTCTATTTGCATGTCCGGCTGGGTTTGGAAGCCTCGATATGTCGAAGCTCTCCAAAAAAGCTACTTTATGAGGTATGCCCTTCGAAGAAGCTTGCTTGAAACTGGGTCCTGGCGCTATTGGGGCCAAGTAGACTTTCGCGACCCTCTTTGGAAAAAGAGTTGCGCAGCGCTTGTTGCGAGTGCTCCGGACGGCCCAGTCAAGCCAGGGGGCTTACTCTCCTCTCATTCCTCTCCACAGAGCCTCATTAAACCGCAGGGGATCAAGCCGGTCTTCCTGGGTGAAATTTTCTCCCTGCATAAGCTTTTCCCAGTAGTCGGCGTTGTGTTGTCGGGATGCCGCTACTTTTTGAGAGGCCTTCTGGCTTAATGGAAGAGGAAGCTCGGTCGAACGTAAAACGTCGGGTATCCGGGCTGTGTAGGTCCATTCCTTCTGGTTGGGATCGAAAATGTCTCCCATAAAGCGGGCGAAGGCCAGCTCTTGGCAACTGGGCTCAAGCCCCAGAATGTCAAAAAGGGTTCGCAAAAGATCGACGGTCGTGTATGGGGTCGAGATCACCGCTCCTTGGCGGACATAGGGACCGGCGACAAGGGCTAGGCTTCGGTGACTGTGCACGTGGTCCGGTCCGTCCTGTGCATCGTCCTCGATCACAAAAACGAGGGTGTCCTTGGCGTGGGGGCTGTGGGCGATTTTTTCCACAAGAAGGCCCAGCGCGTAATCATTATCGGCCATTTGAGTCTCGACCGTGTTAACTCCGAACCGCGCGTCTTTGAAAGCGCCGAAGTGATCATGAGGGAATCGGACCAGGGAAAGATGGGGAAAATGGCCGTTGTGCACGTACGCGTCAAATTCTCTCTCCCATTCTTGGTAGAGCCAAAAATCGGCATTTCGCATATCGAAGCCCCGAAAGTAGGGATCCGTGTGGGGGATGAGAGCCCGTTTGGTAGGGTAAGCCTGGACGATTTTTTGTCGGAAGGGTTCCGGAGTGATAGGAATAAAGCCAGGATGAGAAGGCGGAAGCCAGTAGCGGGAGAGATCGACAAAAAACCCATAGTTTCGCACCGTCTTTTTTGCCCTGAGCGCTGCGTCCCATAGGTAACCGGCTCCCTCTTGGCCTCCAGGACCATCCGGGGCTGCTACATCTCGCGTTCCTGGAAGGAGGTCTGGATCGTCTGGATAGCCTGGGAAGGCCTTCTTTCTTTCCTCCACTGAGGCCCAACCAACGTTAACGTTGCGGTTTTCTCCTTCCCAGTCGCTTGAAAGGCCCCTTCCAGCATAGGCAACGGGTACCGTTTTTTCCGTAAAATCGGTCGCCCGACCAGCGGTGCTCCAGTTCCATCCGTTCCCGCTCACCTCTCCACTACAAAAAAAGCGATCCAAAGTAACAAACGTTCGTGCCAACTCGTGATGATTGGGTGTCAACGGCTCGGGAAAGAGGGTGAGCCGAGGGTCCCCATCCCCTTTTTCCAGGTCTCCGAGCACTTGGTCGTAGGTGCGATTTTCCTTTATTACGTAAACGATGTGGTGGATATGGTCGCGAAGAAATTTCGCAAGCTTCAGGGAAAAAGAACCGGTCGGCTTGACTCGATTATTCTGCAATACCACTGAAGTAAGCCGATGCAGCTCCTTTTCGCGAGGGATTGGTAGAATCAAAAGATCCCCTTTGGTTAATTGCCAAACATACTCGTTGGCCAGGCGACATGGGGCCAATTTTCCTTCAGGACGGGTGGAAGGCTGGCAAGCGTTCGGATTGGGTCCTGGGTCTGTCTTCATGTCGGTGACAAACAAGGTGCGACCGTCCGCCGCAATGTCGACGGAGCTTGGATACCAGCCTGTGGGGAGCAGTGCTACGACCTTGCTCGGCTGGGAGCAAGAACCCTCTCGAGTGCTGCGTGACCGCTCTTGCGCCGCAGTCGATTTGTCTGGGTCCTGGGAGGCTGCGCCTAGCTGCACCATGGCCACAGCGTTTATGGCACCGCAGCTGACGTACAGGCACCCTCCGTCCGGGGAAAGGGCGGCAGCGTTCGGGTTTGAGCCTGGCAGGAAGTTTGCGGCCCGGCGGGTTCTCCGGGGCAGCCCAGAGAATCGATTCCAGTCTCCTGGGATCGGAATCGATTCAATCCACCGTTCGTTTGCCGTGTCCAAGACCGAAATACGATCGGAATTGTCCTCGATCACGTAGAGCCTTTTGCCAGTGTGGGAGGCCAGGAGGCGATTCGGCTGGCCGGCTACCGGGATCCGCGAAGAAACGATAGGTTTTCCTTTCAAAAACCCAATGGCTATGACCTCGCGATCGCGGAGACTCGATACATAGGCTTTTTCTGGACCGATAAACGTTACCCAGAAAGGATACTCACCTCCGGCAACCCCCGCCCCCGGCCGAAGATCGAGTTCGGCTACCGGTTTGTATTGCTGCAAATCGATCACGGTGACCGAATCATTCGCTAGATTAGCCGCCAAAAGAAGGTCACCCTTCGGACTTATTCCCACACCCGCCACCACTGGCGTAATCCCGGGACCATTTCCGTGCTTGTGACCGAGGGAAATGGACCTCTTGCGGTTCCAGCCTCCATCCTCCTTTCGAAAGACCCAGATGCAGTCATCCTTTCCGCCAGAGACGTAGAACTCGTTACCCCTTGGATGCCAGCAGGCTCCGTAAAAACTATTGGGGATTGTCCAGACACCAAGTTTTGTAGGATGATTGGGATCACTCAGTTGAAACAGAAAAACGTACTCATCTTTCTTCAGGTGGGACGCTTTTACTTCCCCCAAGTTGAATAGATTGTAGCCACTAGTTACCACCAGCAGAAGCTGCCCGTTTGGACTTACCGTTGCGATGGCTGGTTGGCCGACTTGGAACGAGCTCACTTGGCCACCGGGCTCCTCAACCAAGGGCAAGCAAATGGAGCCCGGTGTGGCCAAGGGGCTAACCCAGACCCCGGTTGGGAGAAACTTGCGGTCCTTGGGGCTATGAGCAAGCAGTTTGATCGCCGGATAGCCCCCAAACATAGGCCAACAAAGGCAGGAAAAAAGAAGCGTAAGGCATTCTTTCCGGCCAAGCCGGTTGGATCGGTGAGTTGGCTTCTCCTTTTGGCTCTTTGTTTGTGTTTCAAAGGAAATCACCATGAATGTATCTATCTTACGAATACTAGAGTTCTATCTCAAAGGTGAGAAACAACCAAAAAGGGAAGCTCAGGCAGGGCTGTGCTGGCACACTAGGGGCGCAAGGGAAAGCCTCCCATGGAAACAGTACCGCTTGCGGGAAAAGTTTGCGTTTACGGCTTTTTTTCCCACCGCCAACGGATGGGACACCCGGTTAGGGGAAAAACCGAGCGCAAATGATGCTCGAGAAACTGGACGTAAGATTGGGTAAAACATTGCGGCTCGGAGACTGTACAAACAATCGTAGGGACTTCCTGATCGCTAGGTGTCCCGCTCCGGTACCGTAGCGAAAGGATCCTAGGTTTTCCTTTTTTCCCTCTGCCTGGAGGAGGGTAGCGCTCGATTGCCTCCCCAAGCCTTTGTTTAAGCTCTTCCTCCGGGAGGTGTTGGGTTCGATACATCTGGATTTGTTCGAGAAGGGAAAACATTGCCTGGATACCTTCTCCGGTCCGAGCGCTAACGAAAACGACTGGGCAGAATCGCAAAAAGAAAAGTTCCCGGTAGACTGCCTCCCGGTAGGCCTCTTCTTCCTTGGGGGAAGCTTGGCCAGCTTCCCGGGCGAGATCCCATTTGTTTACGGCAATTAAGCAGGGACGGAGAGCCTTTCGGATAAGCCCGCCAATCTTTTTGTCCTGTTCGGTAACCCCCGTAAGGGCGTCGAGAACGAGGATGACGATCTGGCTCCGGTTGATGGCATGAACGGATCGTCCACTTACTTTTGCTTCCAATTCGGAAGCCAGCTTGCGGCGAGGTTTTAATCCCGCCGTGTCGATCAAAAGATACTCTACTCCTTTCCATTGGAAGGGGATGTCCACGGCGTCGCGGGTGGTCCCCGGCAGCTCGGTAACGATCAAGCGATTTTCTCCTAAAATCGCGTTGACCAGGGAGGATTTGCCCACGTTGGGTTTTCCTACAAACGCAAGTCGAAGCCCACTCTTGCCCACAGGTCCGGCCTCGACGGGGTGTTGAGGGAGCTTTTGCAAAATGCGCTCCTTAAGCTCCTGGATTCCTAGCCCATGGGCTGCCGAGACGGCCACCGGCTCGCCAAGGCCGAGGAGAGAAAACTCGACGGTTTCCAGTTCGAGACTGGGAGCATCGACCTTGTTGACCGTCAAAAGGATGGGACGGTTAGTTTTTCGCAGCCATTGAGCGAGTTCCTGATCGAGAGGAGTGACGCCCGTGCGGGCATCCACGACCAGGAGGAGCAGATCGGCTTGGGCAATTTCTTCTTCCACCTGGGCTCGTACGAGCGAAAGAATACCTGCTTGGGGACCCGGTTCCCAGCCACCGGTATCCACCAGCTTGAGCCAGGCAGAGGCTTGCCACCGGCAAAAAGCGACTAACCTGTCGCGTGTGACCCCGGGTTCCGGGTGTACCAGTGAGATTCCCTTCCCGACCAGCCGGTTAAAAAGGAGTGATTTCCCCACGTTGGGCCTTCCCACAATTACTACGGTGGGGACTTTTGGGGTGTCTTTTTGCGGCGATCTTGGGAGGGTAGCTGGCATGGGTCTAGATAAGATGCTCGGATCCAGGAACGGATCCCATAGCGGCTGTACACTCCTAAGGAGCTTACGGCGAAAAGGGAAGCCAAACCACAAAGCAAATCCAATCCCCTAATGCCCAAGAAAGCTGCTCCGATGACCAGCAAAGTCAAAAAGGTAGCGATTTTGCCGGTCCAATGGGGCCGGATTTCAAACGTAGGGAGAACTTTCCAGAGGAGAAAACCACCCCAAAGAAGACAAAGATCCCGCGCCACCATGAGGTAGGCGAACCAATCGGGTACTAAACGAGCGTTGGGCCGTCCCACAAGGGCAAGCGCTAGCAACGTAGCTTGAATGAGGAGTTTATCAGCTACCGGATCCAGTATCTTGCCCAGAGGACTTTCCTGGCGCAGGCGCCGGGCCAATAACCCGTCGAGAGCGTCGGTGACGGCGGCGAAAAGAAACAAGGCAAAGGAGCTCCATCGAAAGTGTTCCTCGGGTTTGCCCTCGGCCAAACTCTGGCCATAAAGCCACAAAAGGGAAACAATGACCGGGACCAGGATGAGCCGGCCCACGGTAAACCAGCTGGCAAGGGTCATGCGGGGCTCAATTGTTCAAGTGCGCGCCGGATACGCTGGGTCACTCGATCGCGTCCCAACACCTCGAGCATGGGGAAAAGACTGGGTCCGACGGAGCGACCCGTAACGGCGACACGCACCGGATGGACCAGAGCGGCAAGTTTTGTCCCCCATTGTGTGGCCAGACTCCGAAAATGCGCTTCCAGCGCTTGGCTAGAAAAATCGCCTACCCGCTGTAGTTCCGGAAGAAGCCGCCGGAGCATCTCCAGCCCGGTTGGTGTAAGGATGGTCTTTACGGCGGTCTCGTCGAAGGGAAAATCTTCGACGAAAAAGGGAATGGCCCAATCGCAGAGTTCGTTGCCAGTTTTAACCTTGTCCTTGATAAGACTGACAACGCTGGCGAGGTAATGACGATCGGTCTGCGGCCCAATAAGCTTCCTTTTTTCCAGCCACTGGCTGGCGTGAGGTAAAAGCTTTTCGACTGAGCTTGCGCGCATGTATTCGCCATTCATCCAGTAGAGCTTTTTGCGGTCCAGTCGTGCGTTCGCTCGGTGGATCCGGGTAAGATCGAATCGCGCAATGGCCTCTTCGATCGGAAAAATCTCCCGATTTTCCCCTAGGGACCACCCAAGAAGGCAAAGATAATTGCGGAGAGCTTCCGGAAGGTATCCCTCTTCGATGTAATACTCGAGTGAAGCTCCCACGTCTCGCTTACTCATTTTGGACCCGTCCTCGTTAAGAATTAGGGGGAGATGAGCGTAGACGGGAGGGGTGGCCCCGAGGGCTGCAAAAAGGGCCAGATGCTTGGGAGTATTGGATAGGTGATCCTCCCCTCGGATTACATGGGAGATGTCCATGAGGAGGTCATCGACGACGTTGACCAGATGGAAAACAAAGGATCCATCCTGTCGTCGGATGACGAAGTCGGGGTCAGGCTGTGGTTCAAAAAAAATCCTCCCACACACCCGGTCCTCCACAATCATGGGTTGACGAGGCATCCGAAACTTGATCGCCCCGTTTTCTTCATAGGCGTGGCCGCCGGAAAGGAGTCGCTCCAGACACTCCTGGTAGAGCTGATACCGTTGACTCTGAAAATATGGCCCGTAATCCCCCACCGAGCTTCCGTCCCGTCGAGGACCCTCATCCCAGTCAAGCCCGAGCCATTCCAAACCCTCCAGGAGCTTTTCAAGGGCCTGCGGGGTGTTACGGGATGGGTCGGTATCCTCGATGCGCAAAACGAAAGACCCCCCTGTATGGCGCGCGTAAAGCCAGTTAAAGAGAGCCGTTCGAGCGCCGCCAATGTGAAGAAAGCCCGTCGGCGAAGGAGCGAACCGAACGCGTACCTTTGATGAAGTTGCCATATTTTTTCCCGGAGCGAACGTGCTTTTTTTCGTTCTGGATTCCCCAGAAAACGCGTTCTATTTCCAGGCGTTACGGTTAGCTAGTTTTTGGGATCCAGCCACACCCCGCTTGAAAAAGTTACCAGGGATTGATCCCGTGGCTCAAACCATTGTTCGTAATACGTCCGGATAAACTCTGCTTCCTTGCCGAAAATTTCCATCACCAGGGCTAAAGCCCCCACCCCATCAAAGTAGCAAGCGTTTCCGTTGCGTCCAAGATGGGCAAAAAATTCAGGTGCATCCACGCGTCGCACTGTTTCCCAAAGAGTTTCTTCCCAGCGTTGGATCTCTGCCCGCACGGAGGGGGTTACGACAAAGGGGTGACCGAAGCGAGGCCCGACGTGACACCCGTCGATAGAGACGACGAGTTGGACGGAAAACGGTACCTCCTGCAGAAGTTTTTGGAGCTGCGCAGCAAGGCGGTACATGGGGTTTCGTTCCTCCGGTGGGCTGCCTTGGGCAACGGCACTAAAAAGCCCGCTACACAGAATGGGTAGAAATCGGAAAGGCTTTCCTACGCCTCTCCAGAATCGAGCTGCTTGTAGAAGAACCAGGGGAAATTCAATGGAGTGTTCTTCCTCGTGGGCCTTGGGTTCCAACAGGGGAACGTCGAGTACGGAAAGAAGTTTTCGGGCCATTTCCCGATCTGCCTGGACCCTGCCCAGAGGAGTCAGGTAATCTCGCAGGTCCAGGCTCCATTCCAGGCGTGCTCGATGGCCGACGCCCAGGATGATGTAAAGATCGGCAGGGTCCGATTGCCACAGCCACCGGTACGCCTCCCGATAGGCCCTTTGACTGACTCGAAGGTCAATGTGGGGAGCGAGAATCCCAAGGACCTTTCGCGTTCCATGGTTTCCACTGGTTCTGGGCCATGGCTCCTCGCCAAGGTAGTTTCGGAGATAGTCGAGGCAGGCAGAGGGGTCGTTGGGATAACAAATGCCGCAGGAACGGGCTACAACGACATCGAGCTGCCGGTGGGAGCAATCTCTTTGCATCGCTCTTCGGTCCGAAAAATCCCGTAGGGACTCGGAAAAGTTACAAAACACAAGACCCGCCCTTTCGTCAAACCCGCTCCCGCAAACCCTCCCTCTTGGGCAAGGAGGGTTGACTGCGTATTTGGGAAAGGTGCGGGTATTCCGTGGAGGCAGACACACCCTGGTTGGCCAAGCCAGCGATAAACGCCTTTTCTTTGGGAAATCCCTTCGTTAGAGGCCTCTTGCCCAAAAAGTTGATCAAATGACCCGGTTGTGGTGGATCACAGCGTTTCTTGGGATGACCACAATCCCATCTCGAACGTAGAAGCCGTCTCCATCCATATGAGGATGCTTGCCCTCGGGGGAAATCACGACATTGTCCCCAATCCGGGCATTTTTATCGATAATCGCTCGTTCAATCCGACTGTTCCGCCCGATCCCAAGTCGTGGGATTCCTCGTCCTTCGGCTGCCAGGGCTTCCGCATCCGATTCAAAAAAATCGTTGCCCATAAGAATGGAACTGGTAATGCGGGCGCCAGATCCAATGACGGAACGGATTCCGATGACACTCCGCTCGAGGGAAGCGTCCCCAATCCGGCATCCTTCCGCCACCAGAGTGTGTTCCATGCGTGCGCACGTGATGGTGGAGGAAGGCAAATGTCGGCAGTGCGTATAGATGGGGTAGGTGGCATCAAAAAAGTCAAAGGGGGGCTGGGATTGGCAGAGCTCCATGTGGGCTTTGTAGAATGCGCCGATGGTTCCAATATCCTCCCAGTAACCGCGGTGCAGGAAGGCAAATACCCGGTGGGTCCGAATGAGGGAGGGGATAATGTGGCTCCCAAAGTCCGATTCAATTCCCTGGAGGGCCTGGCCCAGGACTTTCCGGTTAAAAACATAGATTCCCATGGAAGCAAGGTAGCAGGGCTCCTCTCCCGGTAGCTGGAGCACAGAGCGCAAGTAAGGCGAAAGCTCGAGCTGCAGAAGTTCCTTGGGGTCCTTCGGCTTTTCGACAAAACGGGTGATCCGTAGTTCCTCGTTGATCTCCATAATTCCTAGGCTATTGGCGCGCTCTGGTCCTACTGGGTTGACGGCCACAGTCACGTCGGCGCCCTTGGTCACGTGCTCTTCAAGCAGCACTCGAAAGTCCATCCGATAGAGCTGATCTCCTGCTAGGATTAAGACCCACTGATGAGGATGATTGTCAAAATGGATGAGGTTTTGTCGCACTGCATCGGCGGTTCCCTGGTACCAGGAAGCGCCGCGCGGCGTCTGCTGGGCCGCCATGATTTGGACGAACCCCCGGCTATAATCGTCGAAACGGTACGTCTGCTGGATATGGCGATGGAGAGAGGAACTATTGAATTGCGTAAGGACAAAAATCCGCCTTAGTCCTGCATGGATACAAAGACTAATCGGGATGTCCACCAAGCGGTACTTGCTCGCCAGGGGAACCGCCGGTTTCGCCCGGTCCCTTGTTAAAGGAAAGAGCCGGGTACCGGCTCCGCCCCCAAGGATGACGGCAATCACCTCTTCGGGAAAGAAGGACCATCCTGGGCGTTTCATCGCTCGTTGACGTTCAGTTATAATAACGCTTATAAGCTTGGGAGATGTGCGGAATTGTTGCCTATCTCGGGGAAAAGGAGGCTCAACCGCTTCTGCTCCATGGACTGCGACGCCTGGAATACCGGGGTTATGACTCCAGCGGCATTGCCGTGGTCGACCGGCGGGGAAGACTCCACGTGGTCAAACGCAAGGGTCGCATTAGCGAGCTGGAGCGGGTCTTGGGCTCTTGCCCGCTGACAGGGACCTTGGGCATCAGCCACACGCGGTGGGCAACCCATGGGATTCCCAGTGACGCCAACGCTCATCCCCATTGCGACCAGTCGGGTCGATTGGCCTTGGTGCATAACGGGGTCATCGAAAATTACCAGAATTTGCGCCAAAAACTACTGGATTTAGGCCATAGCTTTCAGAGCGAGACGGATACAGAAATCCTCGCCCATCTCATCGGTCACTACTATGACCAGCTTCCCGAGGGAGACCCGGACCGGTTGGAAAATGCGGTCCGCGCCGCTCTTAAGGAGGTGATCGGTACCTACGGTATTGCGGTGATCCACGCCGACCATCCCGATCTATTGATTGGCGCCCGCCGCGGCAGCCCGCTCATTCTCGGCATTGGTCTGGGGGAATATTTCCTTAGTAGCGATGTCACCGCCGTCTGCGTGGGAGCGCAAAAAGTCGTCTACTTGAACGATGGGGATATCGTGACCATCGGCCGCCACAGTTTTCACATTAGTTCGCTCTTGCGGGACAGCGTGGGATTTGAGCTTAGCGAACTGGAACTTTCCGAGGCCAGCGCTGAGCTGGGAGATTATCCCCACTATATGCTTAAGGAAATTTTTGAGCAGCCCCAAGCCATTCGAAATGCCTTTCGAGGCCGACTCGATCCGGAGGAGGGAACAGCGAAGCTTGGCGGGTTGCATATGAGCCCTCATGAGCTTTTGGCCATCCGGAGAATCCTCATTGTCGGCTGTGGGACCGCCCGGCACGCCGGAATTGTCGGGGAATACCTCTTGGAATCGCTCGCACATATTCCGGTCGAGGTGGATTATGCCAGCGAGTTCCGGTATCGCAACGCGCCGATCGACGAAAAGGCCATACTCATTGCCGTCAGTCAGTCGGGAGAGACCGCTGACACGCTAGCGGCGATCCGGGAGGCCAAGCGGAGGGGACTGCGCGTTTTAGGAATTTGCAACCGGGTAGGTTCCAGCGTGGCCCGTGAAACCGATGGGGGAGTCTACATGCATGCCGGGCCCGAAATCGGCGTTGCCGCCACAAAGTCGTTTGTTTCGCAGATCTTGATCTTTGTGCTCTTGGCGCTCCTTTTGGGCAGACTTCGCTATTTGTCGGTGGGCCAGGGAAGGGCGATCCTGGAGGCTATCGAACGGCTTCCCGATCAGGTTGATGAGATCTTGCAAAAGGCAGGGCTTATTCAGGAGATGGCTCAGCGTTACAAAGAAGTCCGAGGGTTTCTCTTCTTGGGTCGGCAGTACCAGCTCGGGGTAGCGCTGGAGGGTGCCCTAAAAATGAAGGAAATTACCTACATTCAAGCGGAGGGACACCCGGCGGCCGAACTCAAGCATGGGATCCTGGCCCTGGTTGATGAGAATACGCCCACAGTCTTCCTCTGCCCCCGGGACGGAGTGTATGAGAAAAACCTGAGCAATCTTCAAGAAATCAAAGCTCGTCGGGGTTCCGTCATCGCGATTGCTACCGAGGGGGACACGCAGATCGCCAAGCTGGCTGATGACGTGATTTACGTTCCTGAAGCCCCGGAATTCCTTTTGCCGATCTTGACGGTGGTCCCGCTGCAACTTTTGGCCTACTACATTGCGGTTGCTTTGGGAAGGGATGTGGACAAGCCCCGGAATCTGGCCAAAAGCGTGACGGTGGAGTAGAAAGTTAGGCCGGTGCCTCATGGTTTCGCCCACGGGGTTTCCCGCTATGGGTTGGAAGCCTCGGCCGAAAGGAAGGAGGCCTTCTCTGTCGGTGGTTCGGCGGGGGGTTGAGAGTCTGGAGGCTCGGGTGAGGGTTCGTGTTTGCAAGTCGGGCAAAGGGGGAGGAGCATCCGGATCGTTGTACCCTGCCCCACCTGGCTTTCTGCCCAGACCCGGCCTCCGTGAAGGGCAACTAGGTGTTTCACAATGGCTAGTCCCAGACCTGTCCCGCCGAGCTCCCGGTTGCGGGAAGGCTCCACCCGGTAGAAACGCTCGAAGATCCGTGGGAGATGTTCCGGCGGGATTCCCGGTCCCTGATCCGCCACAAAGATTTCGACCCCTTCGGGGCAGCGACGGGCCCCGATCACAACCTCTCCTTTGGGAGGAGAATATTTAATGGCGTTGTCCAAGAGGTTGTAGAGAACTTGCTCGAGTCGGAACCGGTCGGCCCACAGGGTAGGGAGTTGGGGTTCCAATTCCCAGCGGATCCCCAACTCTTTCGCTTCGATCTTTTGCCCGCAATCGGAAACACTCTGGGAAAGAAAGGAAGCCAGCTCGATTTCCTCTAGCTCAAGGCGCAATTTTCTGGACTCCGCGCTCCAAAGCGTAAGGAGATCATTGACCAGTACGGTCAATCTTTGGCAGTGGCGCTGCATGATTTGGAGAACCTTTTTCCGCTGGGAGGAAGGAAGCCCGGGTCGTTCCATTAGGGTTTCAAGGTAGCCGGTCAGCACCGAGAGAGGAGTTCGAAGTTCATGAGAAATGTTAGCTAAAAGTTCTCGCCGGGCAGTTTCCCATTCCTTTTGTCGCGTAACATCATGGAAGACAAGGACCGCCTCCTCAGCGCAGGCTTCCTTGCGGACCAGCGGTGCCGCATTGACGACAAAAAAGGCCGAGATCCTCGGGTCGAAAGCCCGTTCCAGTTGCACTTCCCGAGATAACGGATGGCCTGTTTGGAGCGTTTCCCTAAGCAAAGTAGCGATTTCGGGAACGGGCAAAATTTCAAGAAGAGTCCGGCCCGTTGGGTTTTGGGAAAGGCGGAAGTGCTGGACAAAAGCACGATTGGCTAGCTCGACGGTGCCATGGCTATTGACGACGAGAACCCCTTCGGTCATGGTCTCGAGAATCGTTCGAAGGCCCTCTTGCTTGCGCGCTTCGCTACGAGCCAGTTCCTGCTGGAAGCGGAAGATGGTTTCTAGCTGAAGGGCAACTTTCTGAAGGGCAGGATCCCCCAGCAGGGCAAAGGGTCCGGCGGGCTGCCCGCGTGCGATGGAACTAGCAAGTTCTAGGAGACGCGCAAGCTCGCGCCTCCACTTCTTTTGGGCAACAACCCAGCTACAAAAAGCACCCAGACAAAAGCCGAAGCCAAGACCGATCCAGCAGCAAGTCATAGTCCGCGTCGGGACGTGCCGGGATTGCCTCCCCTAGTAACACAGCTAGCTTATTTTCCCGAAGATTGTCCCTGTTCCACGTTCCCCCCTTCCGGCTTTTCTCCTTGGGGTTCGACAAAACGGTACCCGACCCCGCGGACCGTCTGGATCCACCACCCCACAGATCCTAGCTTTTCTCGCAACCTTCGAATATGGGTATCGACGGTCCGGGTATCGATTAAGCTATCGTAGCCCCAGACCTCGTTGAGCAGAGTTTGCCGGCGCTGGACACGGTTGCGTCGCAAAACCAGCGTGAGCAACAAGCGAAACTCCGTCGCGGTTAAATCCAGGGGTCTGCCTTCGATCCAGGCCCGGTGTTCCTCGGGCTGGATCCGCAAGGGACCGCACTCGACCAGCTGGGGGAACTCTTCGGTAGGATAGGCGCGTCGCAAAAGAGAACGCACCCGCAACACCAGCTCGCGAGGACTAAATGGTTTGGTTACGTAGTCGTCGGCACCCACTTCAAACCCGACGACCCGGTCGACTTCTTCCCCCTTGGCCGTAAGGACGAGGATGGGGAGTCGGTTACGCAGGGGATCCGCCCGTACTGACCGGCAGACTTCCAAGCCCGACATTTCGGGAAGCATCAGATCCAAAACGACAAGATCGGGGGGGTGCCGCCGGATCTGCTCCAAGGCAGCGCTTCCGGAGCGCGCTTCTGCCACGCGAAAGGATTGTGCTTCCAGAGTCATCCGAATCAGCGCAAGAACGTCTGGCTCATCCTCCACTACGAGGATTTTGCGCTTGATCATGGACTCTATCCCCTGGTCTAAGTAGCGGGTCAACCGGCACGTTGACAAGTGAAAAGGGGTGCGACAAAAAAGGAGCGGATGTTCGCGGTAGGAGGAGGAGAGGATACTTATTGGCGGGGTGCGAACATCCGCTCCACTGTCTCTGTTCAAAAAGTTAGACGTTTCGGAGTGCTGAATCGTTCAAAAAAGTGATGGTGCGGCCACGGGGTTGGGTGTAGCGTCTTTGTGCGGAAGGACTTATCGCTTCTGTGGCATGAGATGCTGGCTTGCTCGAGCCGACTTTTTAAGCTATTTTCCTTAAAAAAAGGGGATTCTTCCGAAGTTCTGTCACGTGATGTCCCCCAAGACTGACATGCAGCCGGTAGGCGAACCGTTGCAGCCAAATCCTTCCTTTGTGGCGGAGGCGTACGACGCTTCCAAGATCGATAAACTCGAGGGGTTGGAAGCGGTTCGCCGGCGGCCGGGTATGTACATTGGTCATACCGACGAGCGGGGGCTCCACCACTGTGTCTTTGAGGTGGTGGATAATTCCATCGATGAGCATCTGGCGGGCTTCTGTCACCACATTGAAGTCACGCTCCATCTGGATGGATCGGTCTCGGTGCGGGACGATGGTCGCGGGATTCCGGTCGAACCGCATCCGAAGTTTGGCATCCCGGCGGTGGAACTGGTTCTTACCAATCTCCATGCTGGAGGCAAATTCGGCCAAGGCGCCTACAAGTATTCCGGAGGGCTGCACGGGGTCGGGGCCAAATGTGTCAATGCCCTTTCGGAATGGTTTGAGGTCGAGGTCAGCCGGGATGGAAAGGTGTACCGGATGGAGTTTTCTCGAGGAAAGACCACCAAGAAGCTGGAGGTCATTGGTCGGTCCCGCTCGAGCGGGACGCTCATCACGTTCAAACCGGATCCTGAGATTTTTACCACCACCCAGTTCCAGTTCGATATCCTGGCTAACCGTCTCCGGGAACTGGCCTTTCTTCATCCCGGGCTGGAAATTGTCTTAAAGGACGAGCGCGTTTCCGAGGGGCAGTCACCCCGTGTGGAACGGTTCTACTTTCGCGAAGGGGTCGAGGAATTTGTCCGCTGGTTTACTCGCCAGATGCAGCCATTGCATCCCAAGCCGATTGTCATTTCCCGGCAAAAGGACGAAATCTATCTGGATTGTGTGCTTCAGTATACCGGGAGTTTTTCCGATCAAATCCTTTGTTACACCAATGGCATTCCCAATCCAGATGGGGGAACGCATCTTTCAGGATTTCGGACTGCATTGACCCGTTCGGTTCACCAGTATGCGAAAAGCAATAACCTTTTGAAGGACAAAGACCCGGTTTTAACCGGCGAAGATGTGCGCGAGGGTCTGGTTTGTGTTCTTTCGCTCCGGCATCCCAATCCCAGTTTTGAGTCGCAAACAAAGGTAAAATTGGTCTCGCCCGAGGTTGAAGGGATCGTGGCTTCTCTCGTTTATGAGGGGCTCATGAATTATTTCGATGCCAATCCCTCAGTGGCACGAAAAGTGGTCGAGAAAGCTCTCATGGCGGCCCGCGCTCGGGAGGCGGCGCGCAAGGCCAAAGAAGCGGTTCGCAAGAGCGCTCTGACGGGAGGGGGTCTGCCGGGCAAGCTGGCCGATTGCACGAGCCGCAGTCCCGAAGATTCTGAGCTTTTCATCGTGGAAGGGGATTCGGCAGGGGGCTCAGCAAAGCAGGGGAGGAACCGGCAATTCCAAGCCATTCTTCCGATCCGGGGCAAGCTTCTCAACGTGGAGAAAGCCCGGTTGGACAAGGTGTTACAGAACGAGGAGATTCAAACGATTATTACGGCAGTGGGCACCGGGATCGGATCGGGTGATGGGGAGGGTGGCTTTCAGCTGGAGCGGTTGCGTTACCATAAGATTATTCTTATGACCGATGCGGACGTGGATGGATCCCACATCCGGACGCTCCTTCTAACGTTTTTCTACCGCCAGATGCCCGAGCTTGTTCGGAGGGGATATATCTACATTGCCCAGCCTCCTCTTTACCTTGTGACAAGGAAAAAAAAGGAGCAATACGTTTCGGATGAAAGCGAGCTCAATCGAATCTTAATCGAGCTTGGCGCCGCGGAGGTCCACATTCTGGATAAATCCTCCGGACGGGTCTTTACGGGTCAATCGCTTCGGGAAATGCTCGGCTTGCTGGAATCGCTAGAAAAATTCCGGAGAGCCATTGAAGGTCACGGCGGAGATTTTCACTCCTATTTGAGCCTGCGACACGTCCACGGTGGGGAGTTACCTCGTCACCTGGTTCGGATTCGAGAGGGTGGGAAAGAAGAGGTCTTGTATTTTCACACGGACCAAGAGCTTGCACGGTTTGCCGAGGAAAATCCGGATCTGCAGCTTTTTGATATCGACGGCCGGTCGTCCGATGGCGAGACAAGGAGAGAGGCAGGCGCACGAAGGGCAATCTATGTCGAGCTCCACGAAAGCAAAACGATCGGTGAGATTCTCGATAAACTAGCAAGAAAAGGGCTTGAGGTCCGCGGGTATTGCAGGAGCGACGAACCGCTTTTTGAGCTTGTGGAAGGCGAAGGAGAGGTTCAAAAACGGCGCCCTCTTTATAGCGTATCGGAGATTCTATCGGCTGTGAAAGAGGTGGGGCGGAGGGGAGTTGAGATCAAAAGGTTTAAGGGGCTGGGAGAAATGAACCCGAAGCAACTGTATGAAACCACGATGGATCCCCGCCAAAGAAAACTTCTCCGGGTTGAGGTTAGTGATGCCATCGAAGCCGAAGAGGTCTTCCGCAACCTCATGGGGGAGGACGTAGAACCCCGCAAGCATTTCATCGAGGATAACGCTCTACGCGTTCGCAACCTGGATATTTAGTTTCTGTTATGCCTGAATCTTCTCCGTCCTCACCCGATGCTCCCCTTCAAGGAGGGCGCATCGAACGGGTCAACGTAGCCGAGGAAATGAAGAACTGTTTCCTCGACTACTCGATGTCCGTGATTATTTCCCGCGCGCTTCCCGATGTCCGGGATGGGCTTAAGCCCTCCCAGCGCCGGATCCTTTATTCCATGCATGAGCTCGGGCTTGCGCCTAACCGGAAGCATCTTAAGTGTGCCAAAATCGTCGGTGAAACCATGGGGAATTATCACCCTCATGGGGATCAAGCGATTTATCCCACTCTCGTTCATATGGCGCAAGCTTGGGCCATGAGGGAGCCCCTGGTGGACGGGCAGGGCAACTTTGGATCCATAGAGGGAGATCCTCCCGCGGCGATGCGATACACGGAAGCCCGGCTTTCTCCGCTGGGAGCGCTTCTGATGCAGGATATGGAGAAGGACACTGTCGATTTTGTTCCTAACTACGACGAGACGCGAAAAGAGCCCGTCGTTTTTCCTGCTGCTTTTCCCAATCTTCTGGTCAACGGCAGTACCGGTATCGCTGTGGGAATGGCCACCAATATCCCTCCCCATAATCTCAAGGAGGCCATTGATGCGGTGTGCGCGTTGATCGAACGGCCGGATCTTTCGATTGAGGAGCTTTTGTCGTATATACCGGGTCCGGATTTTCCCACCGGTGGTGTCATTGTTGGGACTTCGGGGATCCGGGAATATTTCGCAACGGGTAAAGGATCGATCCGGATTCGAGGCAGGCTCCATATTGAGGAATCCAAGACGGGACGACCGCTTGTGATCGTGGATGATATCCCCTTCAATGTCAACCGGGCGATGCTGGTGTCTCGGATTGGGGAACTCATTACCAATAAGGTTCTTACGGATGTGACCGACGTGCGTGATGAGTCGGATGAAAATACGAGGATCGTTTTAGAGCTAAAGAAGGAGGCAGATCCCCGTGTGGTCGTCAATAACCTTTACCGGTTAAGCGCACTCGAGAGTGTGTTTGCGGTTAACATGCTCGCCATTGACGGCGGTAGGCCGAGAACGCTTAACCTGAAAGAGCTTATAGAATGTTATCTTCGGCACCGCCGCGAAGTGGTGGTGCGCAGGACACGGTTCGACCTGAAAAAAGCTGAAGAGCGAGCGGAAATTCTGGAAGCCTATCTCATTGCACTTGCCAACTTGGACGATTTTTTGGAAGTGATTCGTAATTCTGAGAACCGGGCGGAGGCAAAAATCCGGCTCCGGGGTTACGAATTTACCAAAGAACAGGTGGAACATTTTGGGATTGTGATTCGCAATCCTGCTCGACTGCACAACGGCCGGTATCGTTTAAGCGATGCTCAAGTTGATGCCATTTTGGATCTACGGCTTTACCAATTGACTGGGCTGGAGCGCAGGAGTATTGGGGAGGAGTATAACCAGTGGAGAGAGAAGATTCGCGAGCTTTCGGAGCTTTTGGGGAGTGAGCAGAAAATCATGCAAGTTGTGAAAGAAGAGCTGCAAGCGATCCGAGAAAAGCACGGGGATGCGCGACGCAGTGAGATTATGGAGGAAGAAGAAGAAGTTTCCCTAGAGGATTATATTACCAATGAATGTGTGATTATCACCATGAGCCATGAGGGGTTGATTAAAAGAACGAGTCTGACGAATTACCGGTCACAGCGAAGGGGAGGGAGAGGGGTCACGGGTATGGTACCGCAGGGAATGGAAGGAACGGATTCAAGGGACTTTGTAGAGCACCTATTTACGGCTGCTACGCATGATTACCTTGTATTCTTTACGACTGAAGGCCGAGCGCATGCTGTTCGGGTGTACGAGGTTCCGGATATGGGGCGTGCGACCCGCGGAAGGAGTATTGCCAATCTTTTGGAGCTGCAGCCCCAAGAAAAAGTGGCGGCGATGGTGAGAATCCCCTTCCGGCGGGATGATGGGGGAGAGGATGCCAGCTGGCGGAGTGGGGGGTATCTCTTTTTCTCTACGGCGTCGGGGTTAGTCAAAAAGACGGCTTTGGAGGAGTTTCGGAATATCCGGAGGGGTGGGATTATGGCTTTAGGGATTGAGCCGGGAGATCGGCTCATTGATGTGAAGCTCACCCAGGGGTCGGATGAAGTGGTGCTGGTGACCCGGCAGGGGATGAGCATCCGGTTTTCCGAAAAAGAGGTCCGTCCCATGGGCCGGCAGGCACGCGGAGTGCGAGGTATTGAGTTGGAAGAGGGGGATGAAGTTGTGAGTGTGGTAGTGGCCAGCTCCGGAGCAACCCTTCTGGTTGCGGGGGAGAACGGCCTAGGCAAGCGGACCCGTTTTGATGAATACCGGTGCCAGGCAAGAGGTGGGAAGGGAATCATTACGATGCGCCGGACGGAGAACACGGGAGAAGTCGTCGGAGCGCTTTCGGTTTGCGAGGAGGATGAGATCATGCTCATCACGCAAAACGGGCTCCTGGTTCGCATCCGGGTCCAGGAAATCCCGGTAGTCGGGCGCAACACGCAGGGGGTCCGGCTGATTCGGCTTGCGGAGGGTGACCGGCTGGTTGCACTGGCTCGCGTGTATCCCGAAGACGATAGGGAACCGGAGCTGCCTGCCTGAAGCTCTTGGGGAAGGCAGATGCTTGGTTTTGCCAACGGCAGGGGCCAAGCAAGGAATAGCGGTGGGAGAAAAGCCTTCCAGTGTCTCCAGTCTTGGCTAGGCGTTGGGAGTTTGCCCGAGCTCTTGGAGTTTGGCATTGAGCGAGCGACCCAATCCCGATTCAGGCCAGAGCAGGGCAAAGATGCAATGCACATGAGGGTTTTCCAAAAGGATTCGCAGAGCGCGGTAAAACTTGGGCATGGCTTCCGAGGGGTCTCCTCGGGCAGAAAGATTGCACGTGACGGCAAGGTTCCTTCGGTAGCTTGCAGGGACCACTCCCCAAGCTAGAAGGCCTGCCCGGGCAAGGTTTTTGCCGGAAAGTTCTTCAAGATCCTGCACAATCCAAAGCGGTTTGGGAAAGGCTCGGGTCCGGGGGCCTTTTCGCTGGGACTCGTACGGGAGGTCCACTTTACCAATGACCTTTTCTAGCTCTTCCAAAGGTAAAGCCCCCAACCGCAGGACGCTGGCTTTTTCTCCTTCAAACGACACTACGGTAGAATCAAATCCCAAGCGGCATTCTCCCCCGTCCAGCGCGCATGTCACCAGCCCCTCGAAGGGTTTTCGTGCCTCTTCCCATGTTGTTGGGCTGATGTCGCCTGAGCGGTTGGCACTGGGTGCGGCCAAAGGCCTTCCGAATCGCCGCAGAACGGCTTGTGCGATGGGGTGGTCCGGAACTCGCAGTCCCCCCAAGGGTTCGCCTGGGTGAACGACCGTGGCCGGGAAAGCGGGCCCACGTGGTAAAACAAGAGTAAGGGGTCCCGGCCAGAATCGCTTGGCCAGTGTTTTGGCTTTGGAAGGGAAATGGGATGTTAATCTTTCGGCCTCGGCAAGATTGGCAACCAGAAGCGCGAAAGGAAAGCGGCTGTCGCGTCCTTTCAAAGCGAAAAGGCGCTCGACAGCCTGGGGGGAGGTGGCATCACAGGTAAGCCCGTAGACCGTTTCGGTAGGCAAAATGACGGGCTCTCCCCGGACAAGTAGCCCAACGGCCTGGTGGATTGTGCAACGTTCGCGAAGCATCGACTTTTTGGCTTCTTTCTTTGAAAGCTCTTGCGGACTGTCTCCCACTCCGCGTTTATTGAGGGAGTACAGGATTAACCATGCGAGTCGGTATTGCTGCGCAAGGGATTTCTCAACGCAGACAGGCAAATCCTGGGCAGTTTGACACGTTGCGTGCTTCCTTCCTTTACTGCCCCCGATGCCAGGGTGCTCGTCCTGTTCGGGAGCGACTCCTTCTGGTGCTTCCGGATCGTGAGATTTACGAATACCTTTGCTCTGAGTGTGGAGAAGGTATTGGAAAAAGGGAAGTCGGCCCGGGGGCGGGTGACGAGGGCCCCCGGCTGTACGTGAGCCTATGAAGATCGTTTTTGTGGGGACTGGTGCATTTGCGGTTCCAACCCTGGAGGCTTTGGCACAAAGCCGTCACTCGATTCTGGCAGTGGTGACGCAACCAGACCGGCCGGCTGGTCGTGGGCAAGAGTTGACCCCTTCCCCTGTCAAAGAAGCGGCACTCAAGTTTCATCTTCGGATCTACCAGCCGGAGCGGATTAATGCGGAGCATTCTGTCGCGCAGCTTCGCTATCTCCAACCGGATGTCCTGCTGGTGTGTTCGTACGGTCAGATTGTAAGCAAGGATGTGCTTGAGGTGCCCAAGGTAGCGGCTTTGAACGTGCATGGATCCTTACTTCCTCGACACCGGGGGGCTTCCCCGGTTCAAGCTGCCATTTTGCATCGTGACCGTGAAACGGGGGTCACTGTGATTTGGATGGATGAAGGCATTGATACTGGGGACATTCTTTTGGCTGAAAAGGCAATGGTTCGATCTACGGATACCGCACAGACCTTAGGGGAACGGTTGTCCCGAATGGCGCCTAGGGTCTTGCTCAAAGCGCTGGAACTCTTAGAGGAGGGCAAAGCGCCTCGTATTCCTCAGGATCCCAAACTTGCAACCTATGCCCCTCGATTAACCAAAGAGGATGGTCGCATTGACTGGAGCCGGCCGAAGGAGGAAACAGAGGCCCAGATTCGTGCGATGATCCCCTGGCCGGGTGCCTACACCTTTGTTCCCGATCGGGAAGGAAAGAAGATGCTCAAGATCTTTCGGGTCATCATTTCCCTGCGAGCCAGAGGAAAGCCCGGAGAGGTCTGCCGTGTGGATGAACATGGGATTTTGGTAGCGGCCGGTGAAAAGGGGGGGCTTCTTTTGCGGGAAGTCCAGCTGGAAGGAAAGAAACGGATGGCTGCAAAAGATTTTGCCCACGGTTTTCCCATTGCTCCCGGCATGATTCTGGGATGATGAGGGGTGTTAGGCTACTGGGTGCTTTGAGTTTGGATGGCAAACTCCTAACCTCCTGGTGGCAGCCTGAGGAGCTACTGGGCGAGCTTTTTTGGGGAAAGCGGGTTTTTCGGGAAAAAATCTGGACGGATCTCTGGCCGGAAGGTCGCAAAGGGCATTGGGTGATCCGTGGCTGGCAGGATGAGGTTTTGCACAAAGAATCTAACGGTCGTCCATTGTGGGTAGCCGCTGGCCCCGGGCTTGCGACAAAGCTTTGGCAAAAAGGGCTGGTAGAACGAATCGGGGTTTACTGGATGGCTCTTGTTGGGCCCAGGGATACCAAGAGCTGGTCGGTGCCTTTTGTACCCCCCGGCCCCGCCAGGGCCTTGCGGGTCTGCTACCATTTGGAAGAGGCACGCATGGCACCGCACGGGGTTGTGCTCTGGTATCGGCCCAGTTCGGAGAATCGATCCTTAGCGCGGAAGCGAAAGGAAGCGCGGGGTTGAATCCGGAGTCAAGCCGGCGGTGACAAAAAGGTTGATGAGTTGAAAGCGAGCCGACATTTCGGCCTGGTGGAGCTGCAAACGCGCGGCGTGAAACTGTTGGAGCGCCGTGAGCACGGTCAGGAGATCCACCACCCCTCGCCGGTAATCCTCCAGCTGGGCTCCGTAGCTAAGCCCAGCTACTCTTGCCATTTCTTGGAAACGAAGGACCTGGGCGATCTGCGAATTGAGTAGATCGAAGGCCGTGCGAACCTGTTGGTCGGCGGTCCGGCGGAGTTGTTCAATTTGGAGTTGCGCCTGCTGGACCACTGCGCGTTGCTGCTGGATCCTCGCGGAAATAAGACCCCCATCAAAGATGGGAAGGGAAGCGGAGAGGGAAACAAACCATTGGCCGGGAGAGGGGGGGTCTTGGGTCAGAAAGAAATTGCCCTGGGCGGTTACGGTGGGCCAAAGGGAACCTTTCGTAGCCGAAAGGGTGCGTTCGGCCGCCCGCAAGTTTTCCACACTGGCTAAAATGTCGGGCCGGGCGCCGACCTGGGCTAGGTATCGTTCGAGGACGTCTGGGGAGGGAAAGGGGTGGGTTTCTTTGAGCCGAAGCTTTTCTTTTGGGATCCCCGTATAAAAGGCAAGTGCTTGAAGCTGCTGCGAGAGGGCTCCGCGGGTTTGTTCCTGTTGCGCGCGCACGTTTGCTAGATTCGTTTTGGAAAGCAGAAGATCGGCCGGCCGGGAGCGCCCAATGGAGACGCGATATTCGAGCTCTCCAATGAGCGCTTCGAGTGCCTTGGCTTCGTCCTCCAAAATGAAAAGACCTCCTTCAAAGGAAAGGGCATTATAAAAAGCGGCGGCCACGTTGCCGTAAAGAAGCTGGTAATCCCGTTTGAGGGAAAACTGGGAGGCCGCAGCCTGTGCTCGAGCGGCCGCAATTTGATTTTGGGTTGCCAAACCGTTAAAGAGAAGTTGTGATCCAGTTAAAGCATTAAAGGAAGTGTATCGTCGGCCGCCACCTACGAACGTTCCCCCAATAAAGGAACCGAATCCAGCAAAGTCCCGGAAGTTCTGCTGGTTCACAAATTGGACCGAAGGAAAGAGGGTAGCAATAGTCTGGGCAACGATCGCTTGCTGGGCTGCGACTGTTTGCGCATCAATTTTCAGCTGATCACTTCGAATCGCGGCGAGTTCGAAGCACCGCTCCAGATCCAGCGCGTGAGGTTCCTTGGGTTTTCCCAGAATCGGTCCCATCTGGGCCAAAATTTCCTCGACCTCAGGAAGATTCTTGGGAGCCGGCCGGGCCGGGGGAACACGTTCAGGAGACGCTGCGGAAGGAACCGGAGGAACGGGGGCGTCTTGGGATCCCTGGGGTGGTCGGGTAAGACTGTGTTCCAGTGGCTCTTGGGAGGGGGGGGACACTTCACCCCACGAGGTTAGGGAAAACACAAGGAGCGTGGTTCCGATCCCCACGCTGCAAAGGGAATTTCGGAGAGTTCCTCGGGATTTCATGGAGCTATGGTCAGGAGGGGAAAACGCACCGGTCGGCTTAGCTCCTTTCTTACTTCTGGACGGCCAGGTGGGTCAAGAACCCAAACCGGTACTCTCAAAGCGTCTGGGAAACTTGTGGAGAGGGATGCTATTGCCCGGCCCAAAACCGGTTAGCCCGTGAGCCCAGGGAATCTCTTTTTCTCTAGGACTCGGGAGCTTGCGGATTTGGCTTTTTCCGTCGCCGGTAGCCCCATGCGTGCCAGGCTAAAAGAAGGGGCATAACCCCCCCTAGCCATATATGGGAACGGCTTGCAAGCCTTCGCCCGGTTTCTGATCCCGCGTAGTACAAGGCGTAACCCGTCAACACAAGAAGAAGGACGCTTCCCAAAAGAATGACTCCGGAGGGAAGGTTTTCTTTGGCCCGCCAGGCCTTGGCGATATGAAGTGGAAAGAGACTCCCCAAAAGCGCCAGAAAAAGGAAAGCTCCTAAACCGTGAAGGGCTAGAAGCATGCTTCGCGCCGCGTCGACTGATTCTGGTCTGCCCACGGCGCCAAAGACCCTGGGGTCTTGGAAAAGAACCCAGAGCATTCCGGACATCCATAGAAGGGCCAAGGTAAGGAAAAGAATGAGTTTGTACCCAAGGGGGAGCGCAAAAGGACGGGCAACCTGCCCGGGAGTGGCGGGTTGGCGGTTTTTCTTACGGTCACGCAGAGGAGCTAAGGGCTGTGGGCGCATGGGAGAGGGAGCTAACCAAGGTTTTTAGTGAAAAAATCTTCTCCACAGAGGGGCAGCATGCTCTTTTTGCCGTGGGGAGGGAGGGGGAGCAGTTTCCCATCGCCAGTGCAGTTGTCCAAAGGAGCCCGACTGGATCCAGAGAGCCTTTGCCTGCCACTGGCAAGCCAGCGCGCGTGCTTGTGCATTTCCCAGAAGGAAAACTTTTGTCAATCCATCAGCGATCCAGCATCGGGGAGCCAATACCGTGACGCTTTCGTTTCCACGGTAAGCTTTTTCGGTCTCAGGGTGCCAGAGACCCCTGGATAAGTGATGATCCGGATAACGACAACGCGCGGGATACGCCGAGGTTGCAAGAGCGGTGTTTGACACTTGGAGGACCAAGCCCAGCCGTATCGGGCGGCGAGGATCTCTCACTAAGACGGGCCAGCAACAGGAACCAAAGCAACGGAGGTCCCCGCCGGCGTTTACCAAGGCTCCGGAGACGCGAAGGCGCAGGCAGCGGATCGCTGCGTCGACTGCGTAACCTTTGGCAATACCCCCGAGATCCAAAAGCAAAGGCCGCAGGAAAACGATTCTTCTTCGAGGGAGAAGCAGGATGTCTTTCCAGCTAGCAGCGGGATCTGGTGGCCGCTCCAAACCGAGAGCCAAAAGCCTGGACCTTGGGGTCACCTTGGTAGCCACCGTGGGATCAAAAGATCCGGGAAAGGTTCGAGCCAGCTGCAGGGCACGGCCTATAATTGCGTAACAGAGCCGGCTTACCGGCACAGGCTTGTGCCAGGCTGTGCGGTGGAGGAGGGAAAGCTCGCTTTGGGGATCAAAAAAATTAACTGACCGGTAGACGTGCTGGATTCGTCGGAAGGCGTCCGTCAAGGCCGAGGCGAGGGTGTCCCGCGAGGAACCGGTTACTGTGATTTCCACCAGGGTTTCAAAGCCGGGACGACAGCGCCGCAAGATTTCAGTGGGCAAGAGCATAGTGGTAGATGGCAAGGAGTCTTCGAACTCCGCTGGTTAGGTGTTTGCAGGAGAGAGTAGCCCCGGTGATATTGGTGATGTTGAACTGCCACTGGGGTGGTGTGGCAAAACGTTTTCCAAGGAACTGGGTTTTCCAAGCGGGTCTGCGAACTTCGCCTCCGTGGCTCTCGCTATAGGTTAAAATTTCTAGCCCCAAAATTTCTCCCTTCGGTCCCAGAGCCAAAGCATACGTGAAGTACTGGTGCTTGCCGAGCACACGATCGACAAAGAAGTAGCCACCCGGGATAGCCTTCCAGACCTGGACCGTACCTGGAGAGAAGGGAGCCCCGCTAAACTCCTCAATGGCTTTCTTTTGTTCCTCTGTCAGATGAAGGGATAGGGGTTGGAATTGAGCGTGGGGAAAGAGGATTCTCTGGGCTTCCTCGACGGAAAGGTAGATCGTGGAGTGGGCTACCGTGGGAATGACAGAAGTAACGATGGTGACTGTGGGAGTGATCCACGATTTCATGGTCCTAGTGACAGTAACTCTCTGTGCCTAGCGGAAAGCTTTCCCTTTTTGTTCAAGGGCGCTTCTTTAGGCCCAGGGACAACGGTTGGGTTACCAGCTAATCCCCACACGCAGTCCTACTTGGACGGCCACATGTTCGTTCCCAAAAATCCGGCCTCCACTCATTACTTCCCGTTGTTCCTCGTTCAAAGGAACCGCAAAGACCTGGGGCAAAACCGAGAGGGACGCCCACCAGCGTTCGGCACCATAGTGGACCGCAGGTCCAAGGAAAAAGGCGGCATGCTCGATGCCCTTGAGAGTGAATCCTTCAAATTCGCTGTGTTCTTCCCCTTCAACCCCTAACCACCAGCCGTTTCCTAATTGATACGACACGCCGACAAAATGGATCATCGCCATCTCTTTGGCCATGTGCTCCTCAAAAGGCCCAATGCCCGGGGGCCCTTCGAGTTCTTTCTCCCATTCCCACTCCCAGACGAAGTTGTATGCGACGACGAGCCGGTCATTGAAGAAGTTTTTCTGGAGAAGAAGCTTGGGTTCGGCTTCGGCTTTATCTGTTCCGAAAAGGGGCTCGAAATACAAAGCCAGACCTATGGGGTCTTTGTAGGGATTTAAGAGCTGGTAGATCATTTCGAGGCTTACGCTATCGAAGTCAAAATTCCGGAAGCGGCCCAGCGGGCTAGCGGTAGCAGGAACGTCCGGGCCTCCCGTGAACCCGTTGGGAAGATTACGAAAGGCTTCTACGTAGCGGCTATTAACGTAGAGGGCGAGCTGGAACTGGTCGCTTATGCCGTACTCGATTTCGTCTCGAAAGAAGATGTTGGCGTAATCGCCGCTTTGTTGGCCTACGAAGGGAAGAACCCATTGTTCGAATTCCCAGCTTCCTTTGGGTTGGAGCTCGGTTAGGTAGGTAAAGACAAAGGGTGTTTCGTGGGGATAGGTTGCCACGGTTGTCCCGACGAAAAGAACGGCCGTCAAAAAGAGAGAAGAGCATCGTTGGGTGAGTTTCATGGTGGGCACGCTAAATGAGACTGAGACTCATGTGCAAGAAAAATCTCGCATATTTTCCGGCTCCTACCCGTTAATCCCGAAAACCTTGAACCGGGACCGTGGGGCCCTCTACCCAATATCCCGGCGGAAAAAAGCGGAAGGAAATCGGACCTGCGCCGCAAGCTCATACGCCTGCGCCCGAGCCCGCGCTTGATCTTGAGCGACCCCTACCGCCGTGACCACCCTCCCTGCGCATGTGAGAAAACCTCTGTCCGCCTCTCTCCGGACTCCGCCCAGAAAAAGGAGTTTTCCTTCTCCTACCTCGACATCGGGACAAAGACCCTCAATCGGTTCCCCGAGGATAGGAGCCTCCGGATACCCCCGAGCAGCAACGACCACCCCCACGGCGACCCGGTTGCTCGAAGGTAACGTGCTCCACGAAGAAAGCTCATAGTCCTGGGCCTGTCGCCAGAGATCCAGCAGGGAAAGCGGTAAAAGCGGTACGAGTACTTGAGCCTCTGGATCGCCGAGCCGTACGTTAAACTCTAAGACATGTGGGCCTTTCTCATTCCACAGGAGCCCACCGTAAAGAATCCCCTTGTACGAGATTCCTTGTTTACGTAAAGCGCGGTGCACGGGGTCAAAGATTTTTTCCCGAAGAATCTCAATCACCTCTCCAGTAGCCCAACCAACCGGGCTATACGCCCCCATACCTCCCGTATTGGGCCCTCGGTTACCTTCCCCGACCCGCTTGTAGTCTCGAGCCGTTCCCAAAAAGACCATCTGGTGCTCGTAAAGAAAGACAAAAGCCGAAAGCTCTTCCCCCACGAGAAACTCTTCAATCACGACCCGCTGTCCAGCTTCCCCCAGTTTTCGTTCTACCAAAAGAGACTCTAGAACCTGTTCCGCCTGCTCCTGGTTTTCGACAACAAAAACCCCTTTGCCTGCAGCCAACCCATCGGCTTTGATTACCTGCGGCCAGCCGATCTTTCGAGACAGTCGCATCGCTTCCGGCAAGCTCTCCGCAAAACCACCCCGCGCGGTCGGAATTCCCTCTTGGAGCAGAAGTTCCTTGGTTGCCGCTTTGCTTCCTTCCAAGAGGGCAGCTTTCTTTGAGGGACCCAGTACCGGCACCCCAACCTCTTCTGTCATCCGGTCGGCAAGCCCTAAACACAAGGGAGCTTCTGGCCCAACGACTACCCAGTCAGGCCGGTGGGCCTTTGCCCATTGCACCAGCCCTTCAAGGTCGCTGGATGGGATGGGAAGGTTCGTGCCCAGTCTTTCGGTTCCCGCATTTCCCGGTGCGGTGTAAAGGCTTTGGACACAGCCGCTTCGTCGTAGATGCCAGGCAAGGGCATGTTCCCGAGCTCCGGAGCCAACGAGGAGTACTTTCATGGAAGAGAAGGACGGGACAGGACGTAAATCGTCGTCTTGGAAGGAAGCGAGTCGGGAGTGAGGCTAAACTCCGAACCACCGATCCGTTTAACGTTCGCTCGCTTGTCCAAGTAGCTCTCCAAATCCCGGAGATTCAGTGAGCCGGACGCTTCGGTTTTATACCCGATAGGCACCACGATCCTGGGCTGGAGGTCGTCCACAATTTGATCCAAAGTTTCCATGGAAAGTCTGGGGTTACCGACCGGTAAAAAAAGGACATCCGCTCTTCCTAGCGCCTCCTTTTGGGAAGGTTCTAAAGGGTGACCTAAGTCTCCGAGGTGGATGAATCGAATTCCATCCAAGTCAAGGACAAAACACACGTTGCGCCCTAAAAACGCGCCTCGATGATCGTCCCGATACGTTTCAACCCCTCGGAAAAGAAGGCCCCGAGCGTTGTTGATACCGATGGCTGTAACACTGCGAAACACCTGTGGTGACCCATAGAGCTTCTCGGCTGCCGAACAGCTATCCGACTCGTTGGAAATAAGGACAACGTCGGCCTGAAGTTTCGCAGGAAATGGATAATGAACTACCTCTTGGCCGAAAGGATCAAAAGCTACCCGAAGACCACTTGCGGAGATGAGATAGACAAAATTGTGACCGTACCAGCGAACCACCACCGCCGCATAGCAGGAAACTGTCCAGAAAGACACGCTGGCTGCGACGATCGAAAGCCAGATTTTCCTTGGGTGACAAAAGCTCCTGCAGGCGTGCCCATATGGGTTCATAACCACAATCGAGGCCAATCTTGGCCAACCTCAAGAAAAGCGGAGCCAACGGGTCTCGAACCCGCAACCTCTGCCGTGACAGGGCAGCGCTCTGACCAATTGAGCTATGGCTCCAAAACCGGGCGAGAACCTGCTGCTTCTATGGCGTTGTAGACTCACCCTATACAGAATCGGTCGTCCCTCACAAGATTTTTGCCTCGAGGGGCACTACTCCGCAAGTACCATCGTCTTCAACAACGCGAAGCCGCGTTCCGAAGGGCCTGCTTAACTCGACGAGAAGATCCAAGATGGCTAGCGCACGCTCTCCTGGAGCTCTTCGAGCTTGAAAATCTTCAATCACAATGGGATGCAGTACAAGCCTTGTCGCATGATTTTGGTCAAGTTCGACCCACAAGAGGAACGACTCGTCGTTCCGCTCGTAGGGATCCACGGCATAGTCATCGATAAAATCCCCAAGGGAATAGACGATCGGTTTCCCTTGGTAGATTTCAATGCCTCGAGGGACATGAGGGGAATGTCCCGCCACCAGGTCGGCTCCAGCCTCAATCAAGGCCCGACCGAAGCGCCCGTGTTCGGGCAGAGGCTGGTAGCCCCAGTTGGGTCCCCAATGAACGCTGGTCACGACAAAGTACCCTTTTTGGTGGAGGTCTGCCACTTGCTCAAAGAGCTCTTGGGCTCGAGGATCCGCACATTCCATGGGGACATACCGGATCCCCGGCCGGTCTGGGCTGGCCGCCCACTCGGGCTCGTTGTCCGTTACCGATACCAGTGCGACCGGTAAACCGCCTGCTCGGCTCAGGCTCGGTTCCTTGGCCTTGCAAGAGTTAGCACCTGCTCCACTATGGCCGATGCCCGCCCGATCCAAAATGTCCACCATTTGGAGCAAGGCCTCCGGCCCGTAGTCGAGCACGTGGTTATTGGCCAGGGAGACCGCAGAGATACCACACGTTTTGAGAACGTCGACATTTCGTGGATCGGATCGGAAACAAAAGGCCTTCGAAGGCCAAGGCTCTCCCTGGTCGGAGAGGACACACTCTAGATTGCAGCTACGCCAAGCTGCAGCTTTCCACAAGGGCAAAGTATCTCCCCAGGGATAGCTCGCTGGGACATGCTGCAGCCACCGGTTCACAAGCCTGCCCAGCATGACGTCTCCCGCCAAAGCCAGAATGGGCATAGGATCTCCCGACCGCATCCGGACATTTTTCTCTACTGATCTTGCCAGAGTACCTGCCCAAACAAAAGTCCTCTCCCCCGAGGAAGTTGTAACCCAGTCAGACTCGAAACCAATGGTAGAGCATAAAGTATACGAGTACACCGGTAATGGAGACGTACATCCAGCTGGGAAAGAGCCACCGGGCCACCTTCCGATGGGCCGCAAATCGACCTTTGGCAGCAAAGAAAAGCACCCATCCAATGGCTGGAAGATTTACGATGGCAAGGACCGTATGGGTCCAAAGAATGGTAAAATACAGAGGCCTCGACCAATCGTGCCGGGGGAATCGAGTGGCCCCATGATAGAAGTGATAGAAGAGGTAGCACGCAAGGAACAGGGATGAGGTTGTAAGCGCGGACAGCATCAAGTTGCGGTGAAGAAGGACCCTTCGATTTTTAATGGCAACGTAGCCTGCTCCTAGGAGAATGGCCGTAAGCGCGTTTAATGTTGCGTTGATCCGAGGAAATTCTGACAGCGGAATCACGACCTTCCACCCTTTTCCGTTGCCAGTATCTCCGCGTTGAGCAAGGTAAAAATGTCCTGAATCACCCGGGTAGGGGTGTCTGGTTTAAGGCCGTCATAATACCCCCGAATGACCCCTTGACCATCCACGAGGACAAGTTGCGTAGCGTGGGTGTATTTTCCCCGCAGAGGCCGGGCCTCAGGGGGATTTTCGGCATAGGCAAGCCGGAAACCTCCAAGAAGTAGGGTGCGGATCTGTTCGGGATCCCCTGTGAGAAAAAACCACAGGCTAGGATCGGCTTTATAGCGCCTTGCGTATTCGGCCAGCACTTCGGGTGTGTCATGCTGGGGATCTAGGGAGAATGAGACCAGACGGACATCATGAATCTTAGCTTGCTGCAGGATCGTTTGGAGCTCCTGCATCCGTTGGCTTTGAATTCCACACGGGCCGGGGCAAGTGGCGTAAAAAAATTCCGCAACCCAAATTTTCCCTCGCAAACTGTCCCGTGTGACCGGTTGGTGGGAGAGATCCACCAAGCTAAAGGCCGGAACCTCTCGGTATCGCGGCAGGGGTTCCGTCTCAAACTGCCGCTTGACCCGCATGGCGAAGTAAAAGTACAGGGAATTAATCCCCATCCCGATGAGCACGAGAGCAAAAAAAAGCACCAGGACCAACCGGATGAGGAATTTCGTGTCCGTTTTGGAAGCGACTTTCATAAAGGGTGACTAAGGATGCCGAACGCAAATCTTGTCCATCATGATGGTACAACCCATTGAGAGGACGGCAGTAAAACCAAGGAGCACAGCCCAAAAGAGACTCCCCCGGAGCGGATCAAGAGGAGCGTTCCAAAGGAAGGATCGAACCAGTTCAAGTCCATAGTACAAGGGATTCGCTTCAATGATCCATCCGATCCAACGAGCAGAACCTTGTGGTGGAAAGAGAGCACCGGAAAGAAGCCAAAGAGGCATAAGAAAAAGGTTCATGAGCGCGTGATACCCTTGAACGGAATCGAGCGGCCAGGCCATAAGAAAACCAAGAGCAGTAAGTCCAAGCCCCAGGATCCATAGCGCGGCGCTAAGACCGAAAAAGGCGTAAAAGGAAAAGGGTAACCCCGCGACCAGAGCTAGCGCGTAAACCACCCAGCACTGGAGAAGGCCCAAGCTACTACCTCCTAAAAGCTTAGATGTGACCACTGCGCTGCGGGGAGTTGGGGAAACAAGAACTCCCTGCAAAAATCCTTCCTTTCGGTCTTCAATGACGGAAATAGTTGAAAAAATGGCCGTGAAAAGAATGATCAGAAGAAGGATACCCGGAAAAAAGTACCAGAGATAATCGGACCGGCCCCCTGGGACCGGAGCTTGAAAGGACCGCCCGACACCGGACCCAATCAAAAGCCAGAAAACCACAGGGGTGCCGAGAGCTCCCACAATCCGATTCTTTTGGCGCAAGAACCGGACGACTTCCCTTCGCCACAGAGTCCAAACGGCTAGG
Source organism: Candidatus Methylacidithermus pantelleriae (assembly GCF_905250085.1). Lineage (GTDB taxonomy): Bacteria > Verrucomicrobiota > Verrucomicrobiia > Methylacidiphilales > Methylacidiphilaceae > Methylacidithermus > Methylacidithermus pantelleriae. The sequence continues at coordinate 22,100 of NZ_CAJNOB010000012.1, read as the reverse complement.
ACCCATCTCGACCAACGGAAGCGAAGATTCTTTACAGAAACCTGCGCTTCTCTCTTTGCAACCTTCGATCCCCCCGGCCGGGTGGTGACAGGAGGAACCCATTCTGCCTGTTTGGATTCTACCGTTCTAGCCATGGTTTTCCCTTTGCTCATTGCGCTCAAAACGATGTCCTGTCAACCGGATGAAGGCATCTTCCAGGGTGGGTTGGGCCACGGTTAACGACTCGATCTTATCCCGGAAGCGGGAAAGAAGCTCCCCCACGAGCTGGGTCACTTCCTCTTGGGAGCTTTCTGCCTCGGTTTCCAAGCGAAGCGTCCCATCTTCACACAAAACCTCTCGGCCAAGTGTCTCCTTCAAACGAGAAGCAAGTTCGTTGGGAGCCGGGCTACGGATAAGAAGAATCGTTCCGGAAACCAAACTTCGCAGGTGTGCCGGGGTGTCCATGGCAACGAGTTGTCCTTGGTCTAGGACAAGGAGGCGATCACACCGGTCGGCTTCATCCATAAGGTGGGTAGTCACGATAATGGTAAGATCTTCTTCGGCCTGGAGCTCTTGAAGAAAGCTCCAGAACTCTCGCCGGGCCAGTGGATCAAGGCCCGTTGTTGGCTCGTCCATGAGAAGAAGCTCAGGTGCGTGAAGGATTCCTTTGGCCAGTTCCACTCGACGCTGGAGTCCCCCGGAGAGGTTTTCTACTAAATCCCGGGCCCGATCGTGGATCCGAAACACTTCCAAGAGGTACCCGATGCGCAAGGCTAGCTCCTTGCCGCACAAGCCATACAAGTGACCCTGGTGGAGAAGGTTTTCATAAACGGTCAGTTTCTTGTCGAGGCTGGGGGCCTGGAAGACAACCCCTAGTTTTTCTCGCACCACCGCAACCCTTTCCGGATACGGGTGGCCACACACGCACACCCTCCCTTCTTGGGGTGGGTAAAGGGTTGCTAGAATCCGAAAAAGGGTCGTTTTCCCGCTGCCATTGGGCCCAAGAATCCCCACAATCTCACCCGGAAGGATGGAAAAATCCAGTTCTCGCAGCGCTACCCGGTCCCCGTAACGATAGGAAAGCCCGCTAACCTCAATCGCTGGCGGTTCTGGTGTCACCCTCTATCGCTCCCCAGGCTCATACTCGATCAGACTTCGAGAGAAGTCAACTGGTCGGTTGCGATAGATCTCGAGGCACTTTTCTGGAGTAGGCCAGCTTTGACGCGGCTCCCAATAGAAGAGCCGGCGGCCGCCCGGGCACAAAAAGCCGACCCAAAAGGGAGCGACCTTTCTTGGGCTCTCCCTGCCCAGTTTTTCCCTCTTCCTGAAAGGTTGATCGGTCAATCCTCCCGTGGCCTTTGAGGGGGGTTACCCCCATCGAGATGCGTCCGCCCGGGGCCAAGCTTTTTTCTAAAAAACCCTCCCGGCGCTTTTCATGGGTAAACTTCCCTTTTTCCTCCTCTCCCGAACCTTTACACTTCCCTATGCATCGGCGTGCGTCTGGTGCTCTCAAACTGCCCATTGGATTTCCTGCCGGTTAGCTTCTCGATTGTCTACCCGCTTTCCGGCGCTGCCTGGCATCTTGGGATGCCTAGACTTTTGAACGACCAAGCCCGCCGGGTCCGGGCGGCGATATGGCCTCTTAGGTGATCCGAGCCGGGTACCTACCTTAATCTTTTTCCAGAGCCATGTCCCACCGTTTTAGGTGGCGTTTTTTTTGTCCTAAATCGGGCGTCTTCGCGAGCCCGGGCAACGATGGCTTCTAGTCCTTAAAAAAATTCCGTGTGTCGATATCCCCCTGGGCACTGTGTGTCGAAGGTTGTGCCGCATTTTCTCCGGATCTCCGCAAGACCTTGCCCGCGCCGTCGTGCCACCTACCTAAAGGCGATCCTCGAAGCGCCCGATCTGGGGCGGGTTCTTTCTGGCCCTAACGGCCTCAGTACCTCATTTGGCTCTCCTATGAAATGTGCTTCCCAACCCATAGCACGCCGTACTCCTAGTGTGGGCCGCCGACCACCGCCCTCCCCAGATGCACCACGCTTTCTTCTTGGTGGACACGCCCTAGTTCGTCTAGCACGACTTTCGTCCGACGCTGGGGCGGACCATTCGCACAAGCTTCCGGCAGCACCGTTTCCCCGCGCCTACCTTGGTGTCGGCAAAACCCTGGACGCATCCCGGTCTTGGGTCGCGCGATACCACTGTCAGGAGGTTTGTCGACCTTTTCGAGCGGCCAGTTGGAGAGCGCGCTTGCGATCCGGGGATCGCCCGTGTACGGGGGTTCCAAGTACGCTTTCATCCACTTTCTAGATGCATCTTCAAACCCAAAGGCATCCAGCGGTTCCTTGAGGCGCAAAAGAATCGCTCGCTATCTAGGACCAGGTCCTCATCAAACGAAGTCTCTTTCGAATGTCTTTTGGATTCCGGTCTCCCAGCCCAAAGACTCACAGAAAGCAAAGAGAAACTCCGGTTCGAAACGAAAGAAGCAGCCTGGCTAAAAACTCACCGGGTGGTCTAACGGGCTTGGGCAACTCCCATAGGCTACTCCGCGCACGCCGCGCTTCTGCGAGTTGGCGGCCGGGGCCGATGTCCCGGAGGAGTTTGCCCCACTAGTTCTTGACGGGCGCAGGAAGGCTCCGCAGAGCTAGCTTGCCAGCTCAGTCGGCCATCCCACATGGCTGGAAACCCGGGCAGTAGGTGATGGGGAACCTGCCTTCAGCCGCGGATACTGCACAACGAGCTTTTGTGGCATTGCCGGACGCTCGTGGCCATGCTCGTCCGGCATCTATTCGGACCGACTCCTGCCTGCTCACTCACAGCAGCACAGGATTGCGACGGAAAAAACGAGGTTCTTTGGTTGCCTTTCCGACCGAGATTTTCCTAGCCAAAACCTCTCCGTTCAAGGTGGATAGATCGAGATCCCTTTGGGTTTTACCAAACCGTCACAAAGCTTTGGAGGACACGGGGAAACTGGGTTGCTTTTTTCAAAAATAAGATTCTAGGGCCATGGTTTTCCATGGAAGAAAGCAACGCGGCTTTCTTGGAGCGTAATCTCCCTGGAAGGTGGGTGAGTTGAGACAAGCTCTTTTTGATCGAGCAAAACCCAGAAAAGCTTGAGGTACTACTATCTATGACCGAGGTGTTGTAGAAATTCCCAGAGAACCTCGGCGGCTACCCGGCCAGCGCCTAGATTCGTTTCAAAGACGAGCCGTGCTCTCTTCCCCAGTTCTTCGCGTTCTTCTGGATGTCCCGCCAATCTTTCCATTGCTCGCGCAAGCTCAAACTCGTCTCGAACCTGGCGAATCCCCTCCTTGGACAGGAACTCGACTACGAGATGTGCAAAATTTTCCATGTACGGCCCTACAATGATCGGCTTTCCTACCCGGGCGGCTTCAATAAAGTTTTGTCCTCCCCGGGCCTTGAGACTTTTTCCGACAAAAACAAGATCCGCTTTCTCATAGACGCAACGAAGCTCGCCGGTGGTGTCCAAGATGAGAACACGAAGGGGTTTCCCATCCGGGGTTTGACCGAGTTGGGATCGCAGCTTTGCAGGGAGACCCAACCGAGCACAAAGCACCAAAAGCTCTCTGGCTCGTTCCACGTGTCGAGGAGCCAGGACAAGTTTCCACTCGGGATATTTTTCCAAGACCTGAGTATAGGTTCGCAAGAGAATATCTTCTTCGCCCGGATGGGTGCTCCCGGCTAAAAACACGCGATCCTTTTCAGCCTCCCATCCGCAGAGGCGCCACCATCGGTCTACAAGCTTTCCGTTCACATTCGGAAGATCAGCCACGTCGTATTTGAGGCTACCGGCTGTAAAAATGGCTTCCGAAGGAAAGCCTGCCTGGACGAAACGTTCCACATCGGAAAAATGCTGGACAAGCACAAGGTCGAGCCATAGGAGAACCCGTTCCAGGATCCAACGAAACCGCCGGTAACGCCGGTAGCTCCGGGGAGAGAGCCGGGCGTTCAACAGGCAGGTGGCAACACCTCGATGTTTTGCGAGCCACAGGTAATTGGGCCAAATTTCTGCTTCGACAAGAACCAGAAGCTTGGGTCGAATCGTTCGCAACGCTCGCGAAACGCACCAGTAAAGATCGATGGGATTGTAGAGGACGATCGTGTTGGAGTCTTCCAGCGCGCTTGCCACTCGCCTGCCGGTGACCGTTGTTGTTGTCAGAACTACACGAATCCGAGGATCTCGTTGCCGTAAGTGATACAAAAGCACCGATGCCACCATCACCTCGCCGACGCTTACCGCATGGATCCATAGATCAGCGCCCTCTCGGAGTCTTTCCACTAGGGATCGCGAGTAACAACCGAACCGCTCGCCAATTCCGTCCCAAGGCTGGCCGCGTTTGCGTAATCGGTACAAAAGGTAGGGGAGTGCCAAAAGCAAAGCGACACTCAAAAGGACGTTATAGCCGACCAGTAGAAGAAGTTCTGTCATGGCTCGGCATGCGCTCGGGGATGCGTGCGAGCGTATTCCTTAAGGAGTCGTTCGGTAGTGACCGCCGTATAAATTTGGGTCGTCACCAAGTGAGCGTGTCCAAGGAGCTCCTGAACACTCCGAAGATCTGCTCCACGATCCAGAAGGTGGGTGGCAAAACTGTGCCGAAGTTTGTGTGGCGTGATGCGAAAGTCGAGTCCCGCAAGCTTAAGATATTCTTTGAGAAGCTTTTGAAGGTTCCGCACCGTTAAGGGCTTGCCAGAGGGACCTACGAAAAGGGCTTCACTTGAAAGAGGACGCACCTGAAGGTAGGCTTGGATAGCTTCCTTGGCTGCCTCCCCAATAGGACAGAGCCTTTCTTTTCGACCCTTGCCTCGTACCCGTAAAATTCCTGAGCTTGGATCAAAATCGAAGACCGTCAGTCGCACTAACTCCCCAATCCGAAGGCCTCCTCCGTAAAGAGTCTCTAGCCAGGCTCGGTCGCGGAGATACTGCCACCGCTCCCACCTTTGCCCGCGTGATCGATTATTCTGCCTTTGCTTCCACTTTTCCGAGGGCGCTTGCAGAAGGCGAGCCATCTGTTCCAAAGTCAAAAAGACGGGCAACCGCCTAGGTCGCTTGGGAGCCGGAAGCCCCCTCAGGGGATTGGCGGCGACTTTTTCCTGTTGCAGCAAGTACTGGTAAAAACTTCGAAGGGCTGCTATGCGCAGGCGAACGGAACCTGCTGAGAGTCGGCGCCTTCCCAGCCAGTAAAGATAATCTCGAAAGGTCTCTCTTTTTAGCTCCTCCCATCGGAATGGCTGTCTTATCCAACGGGCAAATTCCGCCAGAACGAAGCGATAATTGCGGACCGTGTACGCAGAGGAAAGTTTCTGATACTGAAGGAAACGCAGAAACGCTTCCGTAGGTTCTCTCCACGGTTCCACTGGTCTGGGACCCAGCGCTGGACTTAGGGTGGTATCCCCCTCCATAGGTTTGTTTCCTTTTCTAGAGCTACTGTCATGCTCCTGCAACGTTGATCTTTCCGTCTCTAAACGGCCGCTGGTTCGTCTCTGGGGGTGGGGGAAGAGGGGTTAGCCTGTCCAAGAGCTTTTCATCTCTGGCGCCTTTGCTAACTTCGGGGGGCCCTTTTTCGTCTGTTCGGATGAGAGACTGCAGAGAGTTCCTTCCTTTTTCTGCGACGGATGATTCCATGTGCGTCTGGAAAAGAGTGAATCCCCAAGTGGGGAGGCAGGTCTCCCCACTTGGTAACGATTGCTTGAGCCGGAAACGTCCGGAGTGGCTGCTGGCGGTTGAAGTCTCTTAACGGAAAGGCCCCAAAAACGGGCGAGTCGGCAAGCAGGCGCTAATGCAAGTTAACGCTGTAACAAAGCCTCGGAAATCCGCAACGTGGGTGCCCAAGCTTGTTCCCTAAAAAAGCAAAGACCGAAGTCTCCCTGGAGAGGAGAGCCATCTGTGCACTGGGAAAAGCCGCCGGGGTTCTGGGCGACGGCATGGGTGCAAAGGACGCTATTCCAGCACGGGAAGCTCATCTAGCTGTCGGTTTGGGGTGGTGCCCAATAGTACCGAGCGGGCCGACCGCTGCTCCGTGACGGGCCAGAGTAGGAGCACATGGGAGTCGGATAGGTCCATAAAATACTGTGGAACTCGGAGAAAGGCTCTAGGGAGGAAAGGGGCCCGAGAGTGCCAGAGAGAAACAGCGCAAGGAGCGAGGTGATGGAAATGCGCGAATAAGGCCGAGAACCTTTCAATCGCGTTTTCGGAAGCTCCCGATGGCCTTGCAGGCGAAAGCCAACGCAAGTCTGACCTCTCGGTTCTCCTCCTTGTACGACGCACTCTACGCAAGGACGTATTGGCCTATGCTTGGAAGCTCTGCCGGAGGGAAGGGTAGAGTGGCAGGGGTGGATGGCCAGGCGTTTCAGCGGATCGAAGAGAGAGGAGTAGAGGGGTGGTTAGATCGATGGGTGGAAGAGCGATCGAACCGAAAGGTGGCCGCCGAAAGCGGTACGACGGGTGTGGATAGCTAAAGCTAGTGGGAAACGAAGGCCGCAAGTTACATCCACCCTATGACATCGGGCGGTCTACATCGTGGCGGTTCGGGTAGTCTAGCCCGATGTTTGAGGCGAATGTAGCGGAAGAAGAGTATCCCTATCGAGAAGGGCGATGTCCCTGGGAGGTGGTTAACCAGGTGCAGGCTCTTTTGAAAGCGGGCCATACTGAAATCGTTGACGCTGAGCTCGTTCAGTAGTTCGGGAGGATTGCTCTCGGGCCTCTTTGACGGAGAGCCTGGCCCGGCGGATATGCGACGGGGCCATGCTCGCGCTTTTGAAAAGCCTGGCCGGAAATGCAGCTTGAAGAAGACGAGCAGCGAGGAAGGCGGCGAACGACCGAGGCTAAGGACGGGAGGCGGGGACGCCGCAAGGAGCTCCTATCACTCCTCTTTTGGCTAACCTCTCTATCTAGGTGGTTTCTCTTGCCGTGGAAAAGCGAAGGATAAGCGGCTAAGTGGGCGGTCCACATTGTGTCATACGCCGACGACGATGGGATCCTTTGCCGCGCCATCAAGCCTAGAAGGCCAGGAAGCAAAGCAAGAAGATTATGGAGCGAATTGGGCCTGGTATGAAGATGGGAAAAGAGTCGGGTAGGCGCGAGTACCAAAGGAGAGCTTCGAGGTTGTCGGCTAGACCTTGGGTCTTTGTTACAAGCCCACTAAGGGCCGAAGCCACCTGGGAACAAAACCTTCGAAACATCGGGTGGGGCAGCTCTTGCAGAATGTGAGCTAATGGCTTCGCCGGAACACTCTGGAAAGGGACACCACGGACTTGGTATTGCTTTTGAATTACCAGCGGCGCGAACGGACGAACTTTTTTCTGTCTTGGATCGGGTGGCCCCGAGCCTATCAGGGGAAATCACGTTGGGTACCCGCTCGGTCGATCGCTCTGGCGCGAGCACAAAGTCCTTGGCCAAGGAACGAGCGAGTTTGGAGATGGGTGTCTCCGGAACACGCTCGGTCTTATCCGTCTCCGAAGCTTAAGGCGGGGCCTGCCGTGGGCGTAAGCCAGTGAAAAAATTGTCCGAAAGCCCCAATACGGGAAATCTGCGCATTCAGTAGGGGATCGAGCGGGGAGTTGAAACGGATAAGAGGGAGAGATATCAGGGACACTGTCCCACCAAAAAGGGCAGCAAGAGCTAAGGCTATCCTAAATCCGACCGCGCCACTCCTCGCCTCTACAATCGGCCCTGGCTCGTTCCGCAGCCAAGTCGGGCTTCCCAATAGGGATTTAGCTCCTTCCAAACTCCCCGCAGGGCTCACCTTGGAGCCATTCCATCGGAAGCCAATGGCAGCAAAAATACGGGGCCTTGGCTGCGCGGAGCGCTGTGTCACAACGCAAGATCGCTTTCGCATGGCAAGACTCTAGCTACCTTTTTGGAAAGTTTTTGCCCCACCATGGCTGAACATGAGCTTCAACGACTTTCGCGGCTCATCCGCTGGCTAGGGGATACCCTAGGCCGCGTCATTGTTCGGATCGCCGGGCCGGAAGTTTTGGAAACGGAAGAGAGATTGCGGCATTTGGCGAAAGAATCCCGGAACGGCAATCTGGCTGCGGCTGCTCAGCTGGAACAGGAGGTGGCAAAATTGGATGCGTCCATGGCTTTCGAAATGGCCATGGCGTTTACGACGTACTTTGAGCTGGTTAACCTGGCCGAGGAGGAGTACCGGAAGTCCATTCTCCGGCTGCGGCGAGCACAACAGCTTGAGAAGCTTTCTTCCTTTCCCCCGAAGGAGTCTTTGGAAGCAGCGATTGTTGAGCTCCGGCGCCGGGGCAGGACTGCCGGGGAGGTTCAGGCTATTTTGGACTCACTTTGGATTGAACCCGTCTTCACTGCCCATCCCACAGAGGCAAAGAGACGAACCGTTCTCCAAACTCTTCGGAGAATTGCTAGGATTTTACGCGAGTTTTCCGAGGCAAGGCCGCAGCAACCCAAAGAAGAGTTAGAGCGCGAGCTGGAACGGGAAATAACGGTTTTGTGGCTGACCGAGCGAGCGCGAACTCAGCAAGTTGAGGTTGAGGATGAAATCCGGACGGGTCTCTGGTATTTCGATGCAACGCTCTGGGGGGTTGTGCCCCAACTGTATCGCGAGCTTCATCGTGTGCTCCAAGAGCATTACCCGGAAGTGCGCGCTCCTTCCCGCTGGCTTTTCTTTGGCTCTTGGATCGGCGGGGATCGGGACGGAAACCCTAATGTGACTCCCGGAGTTACGGCCGAAGCGCTTGCCATGCACCGCCGATTGGCACTGACCAAGTTGAGGGAGTCCGCCGAGCAGGCGGCAGCCTCGGTAAGCATTTCTGCTCGCCGCGACCCTTATGCAAGAGGATTCATGGAATGGATGCGGCATTGCCCTCTTTTGTCTTCCTACATTGATTGTTTTTCGCGCCGCTACGGATGGGAACCCTACCGAATTGCGTTAGCTGCTTTGGTAGCCCGCTTTGATGAAGCTCTTCAGGAAGTTTCGACCAGTCACCTTTTGGAACCATTGGGTCGTGTACTTCCCAAGGCTGAGCCAAGTGCTTTTCGGGAAGTGGTGGACCGGATCTTTCAAAGCATTCGGCAAAGTCCCGCTTGTGCAGTGGCCGAGGGGCCTCTGTGGGATCTTAAGGTTGCACTTGACGTGTTTGGATTTCATACTGCGCGGCTCGATATTCGTGAAGATTCAGAGCAGATCGGGCGAGCTGTGGGGTGTCTCTTGGAGGCTCGCGAAGGGGTCCGAGGCTACCATGAGCTAAGGGAGGAGGAGAAAGTACGGATTCTTAACCTGGCTCTGGCAAAGATGCCATCGGAGCCTTCGGTCAGAATTGCGTCCGACAACTCCGTGATCGAGCAAGTATTGCGGCCACTTGAGATCTACCGCCGTGCTGCTGACCTCTACGGGGAAGAAGGGCTGGGGGTTTACGTGATCAGCCGCGCTCATGGCCCTTCCGACCTTCTGGAAGTTTTGTACCTGCAAAAACTTTCCGGAACCATCTTGGATATCGTCCCTCTCTTTGAATCGTTGGACGATCTTCGCTCGGCTCCAGAAGTCCTTTCGACCATTTTCCAACATCCCCTCTATCGAGAACATGTGGGGCAAAGAGGGGATCGCCAGATGGTCATGCTTGGTTATTCAGACAGTAACAAAGATTGCGGTTATGTTGCCGCTGCTTGGGCCCTCTATAAAGCTCAAGAGAGAATCGTATCGGTCTGTCATCGTGCTGGACTCCGCCTTATCCTATTTCACGGTCGAGGGGGAACCATTGCTCGAGGAGGGGGGCCAGCCGCTCGCGCCATCTTGGCTCAGCCCCATGGGGTGTTCGACGGTGCGATCCGGATGACGGAACAAGGAGAGGTTCTCTCCACACGCTATCACGATCCAGAGCTTGCCTACCGGATTTTGGAGCAGGTCGTCTACGGGGTACTTTTAGCGTGCGACTGGGCTCGCCATAGCTATAGCACCGTTCCTTCCCAATGGGCCGACGCGATGGAAGAGATGGCTGAAGAAGGGAAGCGTGCGTATCACAAACTTGTACGGCACGACCCGGATTTCCTAGAATTTTGGTCACAGGCGACCCCGATCGAAGAGATTCGAAAACTACGAATCGGTTCTCGTCCTTCGTTTCGCGGGGAGGCAAGATCTCTTGACGATCTCCGCGCAATTCCTTGGGTGTTTTCCTGGATGCAGAGCCGGTTTGGTTTTCCGGAGTGGTACGGGCTTGGAAGTGCTCTCCAGCGAGTGCTCGAACGTGGGAAAGAGGGAGAGGAACTTTTGCGCGAGATGTACCAGCAATGGGCTTTCTTTTCAAGTATTCTGGACAATGCACAGTTGACACTCCGCAAAGCAGATATGGGGATCGCCGCTCTCTACGCGCAGCTGGTGCGTCGGGAAAGTGTGCGCCATCGAATTTTTTCTCAAATGAGAGAGGAGTACGATCGAACAGTAGAAGCGATCCTGCGAATCACCGAGCAAACAACCTTACTTGAGAAAGAGCCTGTGCTTTTACGTTCCATACGCCTTCGCAACCCCTATGTAGATCCCCTCAACTACATTCAAGTGGAGTGTCTCCGGCGTTTGCGTTCCCTTGCCGACCGCTCTACTCCTGAAGCTCAAGCCCTGCAAGCTGTGGTCGAACTGACGATTAGCGGCATAAGCGCAGGCCTAAAAAATACCGGCTGAAAGCCAGGCACAGGGAGCGGGCGGCTTTTTCTAAGAAGTTCAGGTTCTCGATGCCCTTCCTTCGTTGAAGCTCAAGATGGTCTTGCTTACGTTACAAGCCTTATCGGGAATTCTCCGGCCATAGAGATCTGGAGGAGACCCGCTACCTCCCCGAATAGATGCCAAAGGATTTCTCCGATGCCTAAGCTATCAGCAACCCGCAAGCCACGTCGCTGGGTTCGTCGTGGGCAGAGGTTGTGCCCACTGCGGCATCAGACCGGTTTGCAGAAGCCCTTGGATAAAGCCCGGTCTTGCCCATCCCAGCGAGGTTCCGGCTGGCATCCCAGTCGGCGCCGTGCCCAAAGACCGCAGAGTTCACACACCAAACACTTGGATTTCTTGAGCTACAGACCCCCACGCCGAGTGCCGCTGGCTCGTGTAAAGCCGGATGACCTTTTCGACCGCATGCCAGCCGCTTTTGTCTTATACGGAAGAGAAAGTGAAAAGCTTTCGCTATGCCCGGCGATCGAGCCGGGCGCGCAGGCGTTTTGCCGCTTAGCTTAAACCCCGTCGCGGATGCGCGTGAGCTTTTCTTTCATTCTGGACGCCGATCCAGATGACCTCGCCACTCATGGCCTTGCTTTTTTGCTCATGGATATGCTGCACCTGCAGTGTCTCTTTGCCCGAAGCTTGCGGGAGGCGCGGTTCCGCGCCCCGGGCGTTGTTGAAACAAACGCGGTGCCGCAGGAAGGGGAAGCGACCGAGGCCGACGCTTACCAGCCAAAACCTTGTCTCTACTCACCGCACCGAATCTATTTTCGTGCGCATCGACACTCAAAACTGGGCTGGCTGCACTAGGTCGGTTGTCGCCAGATTCGACCACAGGGTTCAAACACAAGCGGCCGTTACAAAAAAGAAGTGCAGCCTTTGTGGGCTAACCACTGTTGAAGGACGCGTTTTTAGTGTTCGCGCAGGCATATGGGCAGGGGCCAGGGGCGCCCGAAATCCGTGTTAAGCGAAGCGGTTGGGCTTTGGATGCTTAAGAAGCGCTTGCGAAAAAACACGCTGGCATGGTCGAAGCAGGTGACCGGGGTCGGTGCGGTCTTTGTTGGTGCGCCCGAGCGCCTCGTGTGCTTGGTAAGTCTTATCAAGCATGATGATAACGTTGCAATCCGTCCGGCTCCGCCATGGAGTCTCGGCCCGAAGCGCAGCGAAGCGGTCGGCTTCTTCCGTCGTGACATCGGGCCGGATCGATGCCGTGTGCATTTTCGCTCATTGCCGTTTGTTGCCCGCCGTACCGCCGTGGCCTGAGGGCGACCCAATATGCTCTCTCTGCACCCTCTTCCCAGGCGCTGGGATCGACAAAAAGAAGCGGCCGGAGTCACCTTTTTTTGAGCGTCATGACCGCATCGGCTGCGGCGATTGGCAGAGAAATAGTGACGAAGAGCTGAAAAGGATAGGGCTAAATTTCCTTGAAGATCGCCGGCCAGCTTCCTTGCGCGCATGGGTCATCTACGATCGCTCTGGTTTCTTCAGTTACCCGGTCCGATCTTTCCCTCATAGGGAAATGGTTGTCGATGGTTTCAGGAACGGTTTAGCCTGCACCCGCGAAAAGAACGAAGAATATCTGTTATGAACCAGTCCAGAAGTCTTTGGCTTGGCGCGTTTCGAGCAACTTGGAGGAGAGTTCTTCCAAGAAACGAGAAGGTTTTAGCTTTCCCCGTTCCACCTCGGGTCGGAACCGGGGATACACAAGAAAAAGGCCCTCTTTGGCGCGTGTAATAGCTACGTAAAAAAGCCGTCGTTCCTCTTCCTCCCCATGGGGGATTGTTAGGGATCGAGCCGCCGGAAATAGTCCCTCGCAAAGCATGATAACAAAGACAATCCTCCACTCTAAGCCTTTGGCTTGATGGATGGTAGAGAGGCGGACTAAGCTCTTGTCTTCGCCCTTTCGAGGGGCTTCGAGATTGGTAAGAAGAGAAAGCTCGGCAAGCATTTCCTCGGTGTGCTTGAAGCCCTTGGCAAAGTTGGCAAGCTCCTTAACATCCTCCAGTCGGCTCTCTGCATCAGGGTAGGACAGCCGGGCATAGGAATCGTAAAACCTTTCCACGATCAATTTTACCTGGGCATCCGGCCGGTGGACCAAATTCAGTAGCTCTTGATGAAGGGAATACCAGGTTGTCCACGTGGGTAGGGCACTGGCCGGGGGCACGATTTGGCCCAAGTCTTTCCCTCGAGAAACTTCTAGCCAGAGTCGAGCTGCCGTCTTAGGACCGATTCCCGGCATGAGGGTTGCAACCCTCCGAAAGGCTACTTCATCCTTTGGGTTAACGACCAAGCGAAGAAAGGCAGCGATGTCCTTGATGTGGGCTTGTTCGAAAAATCTTAGCCCACTTGTTACTTCAAAGTCGATCCCCAGGCGGACGAGTTCCATTTGAACTTCCAGGGAATGAAAGTGGGCTCGATAGAGCACGGCCATTTCATGCCATGGGATACCCTGCTCGGCCAGTTTGCTCAGCTGCCACCCTACAAAAGCTGCCTGCTCGGTTGGATCATGAGCGACAACCAAAAGAGGTTGCATCCCCTTAGGGGCGAAGGGTGCGGGACGAAGCCGCTTGGGGAACTGTCTTATGTTTTGCTCGATCGCACGATTCGCGAGCTCCAAAATGGCGGGGGCACTCCGATAGTTGACTTCAATAGAGATGCGAAAGGCGTCCGGATAGCGCTGAGGAAAGGAAAGGATGTTCCGGGCCTCAGCCCCCCGCCATGAGTAGATACTTTGAGCGTCGTCTCCCACGACCATCAGGTTGCGATGGCGCTGTGCCAAAAGATCCACTAGGTCAGATTGGAGACGATTAGTGTCCTGGTATTCGTCCACGAGGATGTGCAGGAATTTTTCCTGGTAATGTTCTCGCAAAAAGGAATCGTTGCGAAGAAGCTCGAAGGCGAACCACAGAAGATCATCATAGTCAAGGAGCCGACTAGCCCTCTTTTTGTTCCGGTAGGCCTCCCAGATTTCGCCAATTTCCTTCTGTACAAGGAGAGCTTCTGGGAGGCGTTCTGCGAGCACCGTTTCCAACGTCCGCCGGGTTCCGATCGATAGGCTAAACAATTCCAAAAGAACCGCAGCCTTGGGGATGAATCGTCCCTCTTTTCGGCTGTAGCCAAGTTCCTGGCAACATTCGGCCAAAAGGTGTTCTGCGTCTTCCCGGTCGATAATGGTAAAGTGAGGATCGATTCTCAGCCTTTCACTATGACGACGCAATAAACGATGGCCGATATGATGAAAGGTCCCACCCCATATTCGGCTTGCGTCGACCGGAACCAGCTTAGTAACCCGGTCAATCATTTCCCGAGCCGCCTTGTTCGTAAAAGTCGCCAAAAGAACCCTGTCCGGTGGGATTCCCTGATCCAAGAGATAAGCAACCCGGCAGCTAAGGGTCCGGGTTTTACCGCTCCCGGCTCCAGCAATCACAAGGATCGGACCGCAAGGTGCGGTAACGGCTGCTTTTTGCTGGGGGTTGAGCCCGCTCAGATAAGGAGGTTCCATTCGAGCTGTCTAGGGGTGAGCGCTAGCAAACGTTTCTGTTTTTTTTCCTGGCCACAGCCACCGGTCCAGGATCCACTGACGCTTGGTTAGCGTTCCTTCCCATAAAAACCCGGCTTGAGAAAGCGCTTTCCGGACCTCGTCCTTCTGGTTCATAAGAACCCCTGTGGCAAGTAACCGGCCTTCCGGACGCATCCAGAGGGCAAACGTTTGGGCCCCGGAAATAAAGCATGAAGCAAAGAGATTCGCACAGACGATATCAAACCGAGCTTCCGTTTCCCATTGGAGAAAGTTGGCACAGATCCAATGGATTTGGCCGCCACGAAAGTTGCGTTTCTCGTTTTTCGGAGCTTCGCTAATCGCCTGGGGATCTATGTCGAGCCCGATCACCGGTTGAGCGCCGAACAAGCGTCCGGCAAGAGCCACAATCCCACTCCCGGTTCCCACGTCCAGAAGCGCTTTGCCAGAAAGAGACGGTAAATCGAGGAGAGCCTGCAAAAGAAGTTGGGTGGTCGGATGGTGACCGCTTCCAAAAGCAGGTCCGGGAGGGATGACAAGAAAGGGGTGGCCGGGGCTTTGGGTTTTTGGCTTCTCTGGATAAATCGTGAGCCGTCGGCCCAGGGACACGGGCTTGAGGGTTTCCCCCAAACTCTTGGGAAGACAAACTTGGCTCACCGTCCCTCCAAAGGCTCTTTGGATGGAACGCGCTTTTTGAGAACTGGGGAAATAGGCTTCTAGCCGGGAAAACTTTCGCCCGGCGACATGATGGACGGCAACCTTGTCCTGGCCGGCCCACCGGAGGCGTTCGATCCAGCTATCCTCCCAACGAGGGGAGATCAATCGCCTCCAGACCCACCAGACCTTTTTTACCGTTGGCATTACATGCTAAACCGTGGACCCAAATAGAGTTCCCGGCTCACCGGGTCATGGATAAGAAACTCGCTCGTGCCATGACGGACCACCCGACCCTCGCAGATGAGATACGCACGGTCCACAATAGCCAAGGTTTCTCGAACGTTGTGATCGGTGATAAGAATGCCAATACCTCGATCTCGTAGACTTACAATAATTTGCTGCAGGTCATAGACCGCCAATGGGTCCACACCACTAAATGGCTCGTCGAGAAGAAAGAGATTGGGGGAGGTAATCAAACAACGGGCGATTGCTAGTCTCTTTTTTTCTCCACCGCTTAACGAGATCGCGAGGGTATCGCGAACGGATTCAAGGCCAAAATCCCGTAAGAGATCGTGACAATGAGCGCGTCGTTCCTCCGGCGTCATTTCCAGAAACTCAAGGATCGCCATTAAATTTTCTTCCACCGTAAGCTTTTGGAATACGGATTCTTCCTGGGGCAGGTAACCGATGCCCCGGCGCGCCCTCTGGTAAAGGGGCAGGTGGGTAATATCTTCCTCTCCTAGAAACACCCTTCCCGAATTGGGCCGCACCAGTCCCACAAGCATTCGGAATGTAGTGCTTTTGCCGGCGCCATTGGGCCCGAGAAGACCCACAATCTCGCCTCGCGCAACTTCTAAGCTGACCTCTTGGACAACCCGCCGTCCACGAAACTCTTTAACCAGCTTTTCCGCACGCAAAAGCGATGGTGGTGTTAACCGATTGCTTTCCGGGACCGAAGCCCGCTTGTCTCGAAGGTCAACTGTTGGATCCATCCTTGTCTCCATTCCTGCATCGGAGGGACGAGATGACTATTCTCCGGTGTTTTTGAAGCTGATGCACTTCGCAACACACTTGAACAGACACCACGCCTATCCAGGGTTTCGCAAAAATCGTTTTTTTTAAGGAATTGCCCGAATAGACTAGGCCAGATCCTATCGGGGAAGCTAGCAAAAAAGCCTTACCGCGGTTTTCCTTGAGAAAGCTCCCTGCGTTTGGGAGCGATTAGCTTCTGGGTAGAACTCACTTTCGCGTGCTCGACGTAAAAAAATTTCCACATTTGTACTGTAGCTTGCTTGGAGGCTTAAAGGATTCTGGTCTTCCAGAGGCTCTTCAGGAGCGTTCTCTAGCCTCGAGCGTCAATCGGAGCCGATCCTCTCCCAAGGTGTCCTGGCAAAGGAAAGAGAAAAGGGGTAGCAACATCGAAAAATATCGGGAGAGATAGCGCTCTTGACGGCGGGATATCAAAAGGAAGGTAACTGCGTGGGTCAAGCGGTAGGGTGTTGGCTAGAAGGTGGCTTGGCGGATGGATGTGGAAGGAGGGGCATTGGCCTGTTCCACAGAATCGTTCCCGACCGGGACGGTAGTCGTGTATACGGCGCCGGCACCGCGCGATATGGAGTGGTGCTCTAGGGGCCGGTGTGCAAGCGCCCATGAAAAAGGGGATCGAGACAGGGATTAGCTTGGGTTCTGCGAGTTGGCTCTCAAGGAAAGAGTTGCGGATCGTTAAGGCCGTCAAGGAGCTCGACTCTGGGAGGAACGGCCGTCGCAGCGGGCTCATTGGGCAGGTCTGTGATTCGAACCTTGGCGGTCATCCTGGTCGAGGAGCCTGACCGGCTGATGCGCTTTGGTTTCCAGTACCGGGAGGTGGCATTGGCGGTGCAGAGTCCATCCATCCTGGGAGGGGATTCCAATGAGAGGACCGAGGATATTGTGGCTGACCTGCGTGGGGTGATCGTTTCCTTGTGTGGCAGGCTTTACGGGAAGAGATCCGCGCAAAAGCACCGGGAGAAGGGTCATAAAGCGATCGCATGAGCAAGCTCTCTGTTTTGCCCCACTAGACGGGCTTGCGGGTGACGCGCCAGCTCGGGGGGCGTTGCTTAACACCGATGTGGCGTTCTATGGGCGAGAGCGGAGTTTTTTCGGCAAATGCCGGCTGGCGTGGCGCGAGAGAAACTTAAGCGATTTTTCCTCTGGCGGTTTGGCTTGGCCGCCGGAGCGTTCCATCCCCTTGGGGGTCCGAGCTCGAAGGGAAGATCGCTTCGATCCCCGAACGGTGGCCCCAGCTGATTGCGGGAGCGAGGGGGAATCAGGAAGAGCGGAAACCGTGATCCGCGAGCTCGAGCAAAGGAAGCCGGGAGCGAACGTTTTGCAGGAGAAAAAAGCGGCGGTTGGCTATCCTGCGGACCAGGCGCGACGCGCTCCTGGCCGATCAGGAGCGCCAGAGGAGGTGCGTCTCCGTTGTGGTTTCCGGCGTCTCTTCCCGTGAAGAGTTTTCCTTGGAAAAGAACGCATACTCCAATCATGGGGACCGGAAGAGGGATTGGCAGGGGGAGCGGAGGACCCAGTTCTCTACCTTGAGTTCGAAGGACAAGACCGCCGGCAACCAGTCGTGCCAAACCGTAGTTGCTCCGGACGGCAGCCTATCTGCTGCCGTTGCGGCTGCCGGACGGATGGGGGGAGCCCGAGCCAATAGCTGGTTCTTGAGGACGTGCGCTTGGCCTGGGGCCGGAAGGCGATCTTCCGGGCGCTAGCGGCCAGCCGGATCGTGACCGAGACAACCAAGAGGGGGAAACTCGTCCAGAAGCGGGAGGCATCCGCGAGTTGCTCTCGCTTCGTGCGGGAGCGAAAGGAGTGACGTGTGTTGGCGAGCGTCGAGGCGCAACCTCTTCCCTTGGTGACACGCTGCCTCGCCGGAGCGGTCGGCATCGACACGAATGGGGATCATCTCGCCTTGGGCGAAACGGATCGCTTGGGCAATCTCGTGAGAATTCGCGGGATTCGATTGAATCTCTGTGGCAAGAGCGACCAAGAGGCCAAAGCCATTTTTCCTCATGCGTGCAAAGAGATCGCCCGGGCCTGCGTCGAATCGGCCAAGCAGCTTGGGATCGAACGAGTGGATTTTCGCAAGAGGGGGCTTGAGCTTGAGCCAGTGGATCCCGTTCTTCGGGCCCGCTCGCTCTTTTCCTTCTGCTACGCCAGGGCGATCTCGGTGCTCACGGCGGCTTTTTTTGCGCTGGAGTCGAGGTGATCGAAGTCGACCCGGCCTACACGTCTGTGATCGGTGCGGTCAACTACGCGGGTCGTCATGGCACCAAGTTCCTACCAGGGTCTGGCCTCGTGGGGTCGCCCGGAGAGAGTTGGGGCTCTCTCAAGACCCATCGGTGGGAGAGACAGTCCTGGCTATTCGCGATGATGGTCTTGCCACCTTTGCCCTACCCGCAAGCAATCCGACGAAGCATGTGTGGTGGTTCTGGGCAGGGGTTCAGGCGAGACTCAAAGGGGCGCAAGCAGCTCATGCGCGGTTTGGAGGGGATTGGCTGCCTCCCACGACTCTGTCCGGGAAAACGCGGAGATTGGGAGCTACCTGGGCTTTATTGGTGAAACCCGTGCACGCGAATTGTCGGCAGCATGGTTCGGTTGGCGTCCGAAATCGACCTTCCTTCGTTGGCCAATGGTTGTCGATGGTTTTTAGGAACGGTTGGGAAAAGCATGATGGCGGGGTTAGCTCTGGGGAATCTATCGATTAGGGACGTTCTTTTTGGGGCGAGTAGCTTTTCTAAAAGCGACCCGCTCAGATTCACAAAGAAATGGGTGCATTCGGTTTTTTATGGCGTGATGCAGGGAAAATTCTTCCTAAACGGATGCTATGAGATCCCCGCTCCTTTCTCTTCCAGCCGATCCAGCCCCTTGTCCGTCGACCAGGGTGATCCACACTCTCGGGCATTCCACGAGAAGCTTTCCGGAGTTTCTTTCCCTTTTGGAGGAGCACGCGATTGAGTGGGTGGTGGACGTGCGAAGATGGCCCCACTCGACTCGTTATCCGCATTTCTGTCGGACCACGCTTGAGCTAGCCCTCTCGGAAAAGGGGTTCCGCTACCTGTGGAAAGCGGATCTAGGTGGGTTCCGCCAGCCACGAGCAGATTCCCCTAACCGAGCGTGGCAGACTCCAGGTTTTCGGGGATATGCGGACTTTATGCTTGAAAAAACTTTCAAACGCTCGCTGGGAGAACTTGAACTTCTGGCTTGGTGTGGACGGGTGTGCCTTATCTGCGCGGAAGCCCATTATTGGAGATGTCACCGTAGACTTCTTTCAGACGCGCTCTTAGTGCGAGGATGGACGGTTCGGCACATTCTCCAAAAGGGCTCACCATGCCAGCCTCACCGGTTGCCTCCCTTTGCTGTCTATCAAAACGGCCAGCTAACCTATCCCGGCACCAGTGTCTAGGCTATCTTTTCTTCCTTGGCTACCTTCGCAAGCTCCATCCGAACTGTGTACACTGGATCCAGGCGTTTGGGGCTGACTCCCCAGATGCGGGCCTCCAATGTGGTTGGAAAGCTAGCCAATATTCAAGGTAGAAAGTCTACCAACGCCAAAAGCCTGACCCTTAGGCAAGCGAACCGAAACTGGATGGCCCGGCCCTTTGCCTCATAGCGAAGAGTAAACAAACCGGGCGGTCAGGGTCTGCGAGGAAAAAAATATTCGGCTGGTCATTGCATCGGCGCGCTGGAAAGCCGGAACGCTAGCGTGCTAGAGGATTGCGTGAGAAGTTTTGAGCCAGGGAGTAACCTGTGGGTCGTGATCCTCAAGGTAACGAAGGACGTACGAATTTCCGGGCGTTAACCTAACTTTCCCACGTTTCTCACCTTTGTAGTTGCAAGTCAAGGACTTATGGGAAAGCGTGTAGGGTCGATCTATGAGTAGCGTGTCAATAACTGTTTGTGTTATCAGAACGGAATGTGTTCTAGGTTGTAGGCATGTACGTCTAGCGGGGGTCGGTACCTATCGCAACGGGAAGGTGTACCGGCAGGTGGGGGTTCGGCCGTCCTACCGGGTGGGGGAAAAGGTGGAGACAAGCGATTGGGCCAATGGGAGCCGGCCGTCAGTCAAAACGCACGAGGTTGTTCGTACAAGCTTGAAAGGGCAGAAGTTTCTACGCCTGGAGGGCTTACAGGTGGGGGATCGGTTGGATGACGGAGGGTAGTCGTACGGGAAGGCGCGCGGCGAAGGTGGGGTCTAGAGGAAATGCTTGCAGGGGTAAGATCGGAGCGGAAACGGCGGTTGATCAAGGCGATCTCTTTTTTGGGCGGATTCTTTTTTCCCTCTTTTCCCTCTTCGAAGTGCGCGTTGCAGGAGAAAACAAGGGCGACGGTTTTGGGGGAACTCTGGGGGGTGGAACAAAAGGGACTTCGAGGAAGAGAAGCTATACCGGGCGATGGATGGGTGAAAACGGCGCTGGGAGCTGGATGGAAAAGAAGCTCTATCGCGAGGATTTTCTTAAGGGGAACGAGTCTTGTGCTTTATGATCTTTCCCGTGTGTACTTTCAGGAGGCTGGGGAGAGCGACTGGCCCGTTACGGACACAGCCGGGATCACCGACGGGACTGGCGCCAAGTGCTTGTTCTAGATTGCGACCCATGCTGAAGGAGTTCTCATCCATGGGGAGCTTCTGCGGGGAAACCGGGCGGATTCGAAGACGCTTGTGGGGTTGCTCGTGACACTCCAAGGACGGTTGGGGATCCAAGAAAAAACCCTTGTTTTTGATGGAGGAAGGAAAAAGCCGGTGGAACTTGGAGGCGCTCCAAGGAGAGGGTGCTTCCGTATGTCGCTTGAGCCAAGAGGGGTCAAGCTCCAAGAGCTATTCTCGGGATCTTCCGAAAGATCAGCAGCTTTGGCTTACCGAGCGGAGTCAAGTGATGGAGGTGGCAGGCAATAGGGTTCGATATGTGATTGCCGGAGGAGAATCGCGAGCCTCCAGGGAACGAGCCCGGCGGGAAAGCCGGGTAGTTTCTGCCAAGGAGGTATTGGCCGAGATTTCCAAAACGATCGCGCAAAAAGCCGATCCGGTCACAGTAGAGAGCCCGGTCGGCTGGGCGCTCCCTTGCCCCCAAGCCCATAAATACTTTGGGGCACGGGGTCGACCGTGAGGGCTGCTTCTGGTCGAAACTTCGACAGAGGAGCGGATCTAAGAAGAGGAAGCGATCGATGGAAGGTATCTGCTGGAGACCCATCTCTCTCCGCCGGAAGCTTCCCCCGGAGAGCTCGTCACTCATTCTAAGCGACTCGCCGAGATAGAATCGGGCTTTTTTCGAGCTCAAAAGCTCCCTGGAAGTCTGTCCCGTGTATCCCTGGCGGGGGGCGACCCGAGTCCGGAATCCCATCGGGATCTTTTTCCTGGCTTACGGGCTCACGCCCGCCTCCGCGCCGAATGGATCTCGAAAGGCTTCCACAGAAAAAATCCCCCAAACCCTCCGTGGCCTTTAAGCCATCCCCGTAGCCCGACTCCTGTCCGAAGGCAAATTTTACCGCCGAATGCTTTGCGAAATACCCAAAAAAGGAACTGAGCTACTCCAAAAACTGGGCCTGCTTTTTCTCGTTTCTCGCGGGCCCCAGTGGATCACGTAGGCAGGGCGAAACCACTAACTCGTTGGAAAGAGTGATTGACCTTCCAACAGGGTCGAAGTTAAGCTAGCGACACCTTGTTTTTGCCGGAGATAACGGCTTTTTGCAAGAGCGCTCTCGCGTTTTCGTTCCTGGCTGAAGGCTCACGCGGAAGCTAAGCGGGTTCGTTTCTCTTTAAGCAACTCCTTAAAAAAGCTCGATCTTGTATTCTGGAAAGACCACGCTCCCGCTGTGACTGTGCTCCGTCGCGTTTCCATGTTTGAGGCACAAAATGGGGCCGAACCAGCTCCAAAGAGGAAGCAAAACAAAGGGAGGAAGACAAAAACCAGAGGTCGAAAAAGGGAGTTTTCGCTTTTCCTCTTCCCAGCAAAGCGAGTAACGCAGGCAAGCAAGTCTTTCCTAAAAGGCCCATTGGACACCTCCGTAGAGGGCCCAGCCTGATCCAGGTAGAAACACGGGTTGGTCCTTTCCTTGGGCAGTCACGATGGGGTTAACAGTTGCGGCGTAACGCTGGTTTGTAAGGTTACGACCTTCGAAGAAAAAGGAGGGTCCTTTGGCTCGTTGGACTCCCATGCGAAATCCAAGGATGGCCCATCCGGGAGCGGCCAAAGTGTTGGCAAAGTCGGTCCAGACCTTAGAGGAGA